>NZ_JBKORB010000007.1:0-87437 GCF_046764905.1 Campylobacter parajejuni | reverse complement strand
CCTAAAAAACTCAATGATAAAAATGAAAGTATTAATTATCATAATATTCCTGCTGAGCTTGCATGGGAGATGAATTTACCTTTACCTGAGAATTATGAGTTTATATGGTTGAGTTCGTCTTTATCGGGACACGGTGCAATGACAATGTTTTTGGAACTTTGTGATGTAAATATTTGCAAATATATTCACCATGACCCAAGTGTTATTTATATGAATATTTTAATGCAACTGTTGAATAATCGTACAAGATATAATATTGTTGCATATACAGATTATACCCATATATATGTTTCTCGACAAGATCTTGCAAGATTTTTAAATCTTTTAGATAAGAATAAACCTGTATTATATTTGGTTAGAGATCCTATTTCAAGGTTAAAAACCGGAGTTAATCATATAAATTTTAAGCTTGACAAACTTGATTATTTCGGCCTAAATACCTCAGTAGATAGAGTTTTGGATAGAGAAACGTATTATTTTGAAGCACCTGTTCCAACATGCGAACATATCAAAACTTATTGGATTTATGCTGAAAGTTTTTTAAGATTAAATTTTTTGACACAATTTTTTAAAACCGAGCAAATTAATTATTTAGATATGTTAAAAATCAAGCCCGAATATATTTTAAATACTTTAGAAGAATTAAATAATTTATATTGCTTTAATAAAATACCTTTAAAAAAGGATATTGATGGTGGTATGGCATATGATGAATTAGGTGTATTATTTCCTCTGACATTACTTGCCAATTTAAAAGATATTGATGAGGATGGTGTCGATGAAATATTTGAGATACTCATCACAACAAAACAAATTTTTAAATTACACAATGTCAAAGACTACAAAGAAATTAATTTTATTCTATTTGAAAATGAAATAGCTTTCGAAAATTTAATTTTTTGTATTCATGAGAAAAAAATTGCTTCTTTTAAAAATAATATGAATTTAATAAAATATGTCCGTTCTTATCTAAAAGAATTTATCGATAAACTTGAAACAAAAATAAATTTAAAAAAGAAACACTTGATCAATGAAGTGCAAATATTGGACTTTTTAAAGTCAAACATATTACTTATGGAAAAATGGAAAGAAATATTTAAAAGAGAATTGGTTCATATCAAACAACATCGCCCCGATATAGTTGCTTCTTGGAAATATTATATGGAATTTGAAAAAATGTGCGAAGAGTTGGATACAACAAATAAAGCAGAGTAAAGCACTTTGGAAAATAGTGGTAATTAATAAAAAATAAAAGTAAAATGGATATAATTTTAAATAAAATTTTAAAAGGAGACTTTATGAAACAGGGAGATTTTACAAATCTGGCAAAACATTATCATAATAGGCCAGCATATAATCCTGCCTTAATTGAAAAACTTATTAGATGTATTAATGATTCTAATAAGGCCATTAAGGATTTGAAAGTTATTGAGGTAGGTGCAGGAACTGGCAAATTTACCAAGATTCTCGCAGAAGAATTTCAGCTTAATGTTACAGCTGTGGAGCCAAATGATAATATGCGTGAAGAAGGAATAAAATTTACTAAAAATTGTTCTAACTTAACATGGAAAAAAGGTAGTGGTGAAGAAACTGGAATTGAAAATGATGCAGCTGATTGGGTTATTATGGCTAGCTCTTTTCACTGGACTGACCCTAAAAAATCTCTACCTGAGTTTAATCGTATATTGATGGGGGGGGGTATTTTACAGCTGTTTGGAATCCGCGTCATATCATAGAAGGTTCAATTTTTGATGAAATCGAAAAGGAAATTAAATATATTGTACCAGAGCTTACTCGTGTAAGCAGTGGCTTACAAAATACAAAGAGATGGGAAGAAATTCTTGTTTCAACAGGGGATTTCACGGATTGCTTTTTTATGGAATGTGATTACAAAGAGTTTTGGGATAAAGAGCGTTATCTTGGAGCTTGGCATTCTGTAAATGATATACAAGCACAAGCAGGTGAAAAAAGATGGAAAGAGATTTTAGAGATGATAGAAGCTAAAATTTCACATATGGAAAAAATCGAGATGTCTTATAAAATAAGAGCTTGGACGGCTAGAAAATTTTAAGCATTTTTTAATATTCCTTCTATAATCATTTTGCTTGTAGATACGATAGATTATTATAGTAAGGGATTAAATGATGAAAAAGATAGTAGAAAATAAGTGGGATTATACGAAACATGCTAAATTTTATAGCTATAGACCAAATTATGCTCCAAAAAGTATTGATATGCTAATTAGTCTTGTAGGTAAGGATAAAATTAGAGTTGCAGATATTGGTGCAGGAACAGGGAATTTAAGCATTATGCTTTTAGAAAGGGATTGTGAGGTAGTATCTGTCGAGCCAAATGATGCTATGCGTGAGATTGGGATAGAAAAAACGCAAGGTAAAAATATTACTTGGATTCGTGCGGTTGCTAATAATTCAACATTGAAAAGTGAAACTTTTGATTGGGTGACATTTGGTAGTAGTTTTGATGTGATTGATAGAAACGAATCTTTGCAAGAGGCTCATCGCTTATTGAGTAAGAACGGATGGTTTACTTGCATGTGGAATCATAGAGATTTAAATGATCCTGTGCAAAAAATTGCTGAAGATACTATTGTAGAATTTGTACCTAATTATACAAGAGGCACAAGAAGGGAAGACCAAAGACCTATTATAGAAAGTCGCAAGGACCTTTTTGATAATATTGTATATACCGAAGAAGATTTTTATTTTCATCAAAATATTGAAAATTATATTAATGCATGGAGAAGCGTTAAGAATAGATACTGGGATGTGGCAACTAAGGAAGGTGAGGAACTTTTAAACAAAATTATGGATAAAATTAAAGAGAGACTTCCGAAAGAGTTTAGTATAAAATATACAACTAGAACTTGGAGTGCTAAAAAAGTATAATGTTTTTTACTTAGATAGAAGGAGTGTGAAGTGTCGATAAAGAACGGCGGAGTAATATGGATATGTGGATTAGCAGGAGCAGGTAAAACTACAATTAGTCAAGGTTTATATGAAATGATAAAAATAAAGCATTCACATACTGTTTTGTTAGATGGGGATGTGCTTAGAGATATCTTGCAAGAGTATGGTTATTCTAGGGAAGCAAGGCTTATGTCCGCTAAGAAAATTTCGTCTTTATGCTCTTTTTTGTCTAAGAATGGCATTATTGTGGTTTGTGCAACTATATCTTTGTTTAACGAGATATATCTATTAAATAGAAAGACGATTGAGAATTATTTTGAAGTTTTTGTGGATTGCCCAATGGATGAGCTGGTTTTAAGAGACCAAAAAGGTTTATATTCTGGTGCATTAAATGGTAATATTAAACATGTTGTAGGTGTTGATTTGGAATATGATAAGCCTAATGCACATTATGTGATAGATAATAGTTCTAGGGTTGATTTGGAGAAGAAGATTGATAATTTATATAATGAAGTAAAATCATTTTTTTGTAAAAATTAAGTTTAAGGAGTGATTTATGAGTGTTGAAAGATCTGTTGTGTATATTGCAATGTCGGCTGATTTAATCCACCCTGGACATATAAATATTATGAAGTTAGCAAGGGAGTATGCTGATAAAATTCAAGGCAAAGTTATATTGGGTTTACTAACTGATTCTGCGATCGCGTCTTATAAACGACTCCCTTATATGAATTATGAACAAAGAAAAGTTGTTGTTGAGAGCATTGGTTTTATTGATGAAGTTGTTCCACAAAATACTTTGAGTTATTCTGAGAATATTATGAAATTTAGACCAAGGTTTGTAATTCATGGAAGTGATTGGAAAGATGGTCCACAAAAGAAAGAAAGGTCAAATGTTATTGCTTTATTGAAGGAGTTAAATTGTGGAGAACTGATAGAACCAAAATATACAGAGGGTATTAGCTCGACTCAACTTAATCAGAATGCTAGATCTCTAGGTATCACAACTAATGCTAGATTAACGCTTTTAAGACGTCTGATTGAAGCGAAAAAACCCCTAAGAATTTTAGAGACCCATTCTGCTATTTCTGCATTGATTGCCGAGAACACTTTTATTGATAAAAATGGGACTAAGATTGAGTTTGATGGTTTTTGGTCTAGTTCATTAACTGACTCTACGAATAGAGGTAAGCCTGACATTGAAGCTGTAGAGTTGTCAAGTCGTCTTAATACAATTAATGAAATTTTTGAAGTTACAACAAAACCTTTAATTTATGATGCTGATACAGGTGGAAAATTGGAACATTTCGTTTTTACGGTTAGGAGTCTTGAGAGAATTGGTGTGTCGGCTGTTATTATTGAAGATAAGATAGGATTGAAAAAGAATTCTTTGCTTGGAAATGATGTGATTCAGAGTCAAGATACTATTGAAAATTTTTGTTTAAAAATACAAGCAGGAAAAAAAGCTCAAATTACTAGTGATTTTATGATTATTGCTAGAATCGAATCTTTGATTTTGGATAAAGGTTTAGAAGATGCGTTACAGAGAGCTTTGGCATATGTTGAAGCAGGTGCAGATGGTATAATGATCCATTCCAGACATAAAGATGGAAGTGAAGTGATTGAATTTCTTAGAAAATTTAGATTGCAAAATCAAGATATTCCAGTTGTAGTTGTACCTACTAGCTTTAATGAAATTAAGGCTAGTGATTTAGCCGAGTATGGAGTCAATGTGGTTATATATGCCAACCATATGCTTCGTGCTTCTTTTGTGGCAATGAAAGCAGTAGCAAAAGAAATTTTAGAAAATGATAGAAGCAAGGAGTCTGAAGATAAATGTATGAAAATTGATGAGATTTTAAATCTTATACCGGGGACTATCTAATGCTTAATATGGAGTTGTTTGGAGAATCATTAAAAAAAATAGGGTGTTCTCAATTTAGTGGGGTCCCTTGTTCATATCTTTCTCCTATGATTAATTATGCTATTAATAAAAAATCCTTTATTATGTCCAATAATGAGGGGGATGCTGTAGCTATTGCTACGGGAATAAGTTTGGCAAATATGAAGCAAAAAGATCAATTTGGCGTTGTATTGATGCAAAATAGTGGATTAAGCAATGCTCTATCGCCTCTTACTTCTTTAAATTATACTTTTGAAATTCCTATTTTGGGTTTTGTTTCTTTGCGAGGGGAAAGAGACATTTATGGTAAAAATACTGATGAGCCACAACATGAACTTTTGGGAATTATTACAGAACGTTTGCTGGAAACTTGCAGTATTGCTTATGATTTTTTATCTCCAGATTATAATGGTGCTATTAGTCAATTACAAACGGCATACAAGTATTTAAAGGAGCAAAAGTGTTATTTCTTTATAGTTAGAAGTAATACTTTTGAAAAATGTTCCTTAAAAAGCTTTGATATCTCTTTAAATATAAAACAAAAGATAATTGAACAAAAATATAGTTTAATAAAATCTCAATCTAAAAGAATTGAAATTTTAGAATATATAAGTGACTTTTCTTATAAAAATAATATTGTACTATTTGCAACCACAGGAAAGACAGGCAGAGAATTATATGAAATTCGTGATACAGAAAATCAGTTATATATGGTGGGTTCTATGGGTTGTGTAAGTTCTTTAGCTTTAGGAGTATCTCTGCAAAATTCAAAGAAAATTATTGCTATTGATGGAGATTCTGCTTTATTAATGAGAATGGGAGTATTAAGCACTAATGCTTTTTATGCAAATATTAATAATAAGGGAAATTTTTGTCATATATTATTGGATAATGAAAGTCATGATAGCACAGGGGGACAGTTTAATCTTTCTCCATTTGTAAGTTTTCCAAAAGTAGCATATTATTGTGGTTATGAAAAAATTTTTACAATAACTTCATTTGACGATTTAGCTCAAGCACTCGATTTCTTTCTTTATCGTAAACAAGGTGGAGCTGTTTTAATTTATATTAAAATTTTAAAGGGTAGTAAAGAAGATTTAGGAAGACCGAAGATTACACCTAAAGAGGTTGCGTTAAGAATGGCATATTTTCTTAATAAGGAGTTATGATGAGTAGTGGCTTTGAGTATTGTAATCCTGTTAAAATTAATTTTAACTTTCCATACAAAAATGTTTTAGATAGTTTAAAAACTGATTCTATTTTATTGCTTACTTCTCAAAGTTTTTATAAAAAAGGTTTAACTAAAATTTTAGAACAGAAATTAGGGGTTCGTTTAAAAGGCGTAGTTTATAATATTTTATCTAATCCTGAAATTGATTATGCAGAGATTATTAAAAAAGATTATGATGATTATGAAGAAATAATAGCTTTGGGTGGAGGAAGTGTTTTAGATATGGCTAAATATTTTAGTGTATCAGGTGATATTACTAGAATTGGTGGAAATTTGAATATGCCTAAACATTGCTCATTTAGACCTATTTATGCTATTCCAACAACAGCAGGAACAAGTAGCGAACTTACCAAGTGGGCTACATTATGGGACACTCCCAATAATATAAAATTTTCATTATCTGATGAAAAACTTTATTGTAGAGAAGCTTTTTATGATCCCTATTTGTTTTTAAGCATTCCAAGAGAACTTACTATATATACAGCTTTAGATGCTTTTTCACATTCTATAGAATCAATTTGGAATAAAAATTCTAATTCCATATCTATCAATCATGCTATTAGGGCAATAGAATTGATTTTGGAATACTTGCCACAATTACAAAACGATTTAAATTCTAAAGAATTGCGATTGAAAATTGCTTTAGCAAGTATTCATGCGGGTTTGGCTTTTTCGAATACTCAAACAGCTTTAGCTCATGCCATTAGTTATCCAATAACTATGAAGCTGGGTATTCCCCATGGACTTGCATGTAGCTTTACGATTCCTATTTTATTGGAATGTATTAGTGATGCAAATATAGATAAAATTTTACTTCCTTACAGAGATAAAATTATTTCTTTATTTCGCATATTAAATATTTCCACGGATTTAAAAAGTTATGGGATAACTAAAGAATTTGTTAAAAATATTTTTGATAATTTAAATTCTAGAGCAAAAAATGGTATGTTTGATTTGGAATTAACAAAGAAGAAGTTTTTGTTTTTAACTAAATAAGATTATGGTTTTTTTCTCAACATCAAAAAAATTGATTGCTAGTATTAGAAATTTTTGTTTTTGTCGTTTTTTTACTCCTTTTAAAAAATTTCAAAATGATAGTATCTTTCTGGGTTGGGGACGCAAGAATTCGGGCTTAAAGGCTATAAAACTAGCTAAAAAATATAAGGCTAGTTTCTTGCTTTTAGAAGATGGTTTTATCCGCTCTTTAAATTTGGGTGTGGAAAATAGTCCTAGTTTTTCTTTGGTTAAAGACAATGTAGGAATTTATTATGATGCCTCAAAGCCTTCAAAGCTTGAAAATATCTTAAATACTTATAAATTTAAAGATGGCGAACTTAGCCAAGCAAAAAAAGCCATAGAACTTATCAAAAAATATAAAATTAGCAAGTATAATAACAACTTAGCCATCCCAAATTCTTATTTCCCAAAAGATGAAAAACGCCTTTTAATCATCACTCAAACAGCCAATGACGCCTCGCTTGAATTTGGACTTGCTAAAGATTTTAACACCCTTGATATGATAAAAGATGCTATCAAGGAAAATCCTGATTTTACCCTTTATATCAAAATTCATCCTGATGTTTTAAGTGGAAAAAAACAAAGCGATTTTGAAGTGAATTCTTTGCCTTTAGAATGTAAAATCATCAGCGAAAATTTTAATCCCATAGCCTTGCTTGAGTATTTTGATAAGGTTTATACCAAAACTTCGGGTATGGGTTTTGAAGCTTTGTTAATGGGTTGTGAATGTGTGTGCTATGGTATGCCTTTTTATGCGGGTTGGGGCTTAACAAAGGATAAATTAGAGTGCAAAAGAAGAACCCAAAAAAGAAGTTTAGAAGAAGTTTTCTATGCCGCTTATATGCTATATACTGAGTATTTTAATCCTTACTCAAATCAAAAAAGTGATATTTTTGATACCCTTAGCACTTTAGCAAAATATAAGCTTATAGAATATGAAAATTCACACAGACTTTTTATGCTAGGCTTTACTCTGTGGAAAAGGCATTTTATCAAGCCCTTTTTCAAGGCTAAAAACAATGAAATTATTTTTTTAAATTCGCTAAAAGCTCTAGCTAAATATAAGCTTAGAGAAAATGATAAATTTTTCATTTGGGGTAAAAGGATTGATTATAACGCCCTTAAAAGCACCCTTATAAAAAAGGCTCAAGTTGAGAATTTGTCTCATTTCGTCCCTAAAATTTCTTTAGTGGAGGATGGTTTTATCCGTTCGGTTTCCCTAGGCTCTGATTTGACGCGTCCTTTTTCTTTGATTATCGATGATTTGGGACTTTATATCGACCCTTCTAAGCCAAGTCGGCTTGAATATATCTTGCAAAATGAGCATTTTGATGAGCAAATTTTGCATAGGGCAAAAAAGCTTATAGCCCTATTAAGAGAGAATAAATTTTCAAAATACAATGCAAGTTCTCACAAAAATTTAAAAATCAATGCCAAACAAGGACAAAAAATCATTTTAATCCCTGCCCAAGTTGAAGATGATGCTTCGATGATTTTGGGTGGTTTTGGCTTATCTAGCCTTGATTTAATCAAAGAAGTGCGTGCGAAAAATCAAGACGCTTATATACTTTATAAAATCCACCCTGATGTGCTAAGTGGTAACCGAGTGGGCTTAAAGGATGAAAAAATCATTTTAGAATTTTGTGATGAAATTCTTAAAGATTGCAGTATTGATAGTGCGATAAAAATTGCCGATGAGATTCATACCATTACTTCTACAAGCGGTTTTGACGCACTTTTAAGATATAAAAAGGTTTTTACTTATGGTATGCCTTTTTATGCAAGCTGGGGTTTGAGCGTTGATAAATATGAGTGTCAAAGACGCACACGAAAACTAAGCCTTGAAGAGCTTGTAGCTGGGGTTTTATTGCTTTATCCTCGTTATATTCATCCAAAGAGTAAAAATTTATGCGAAGTTGAAGTTTGTTTAGCTATAATGTTAAAAATGCAACAAAATTATTTTTCCAAGCCTTATATCAAAATAATTATAGCCTTAAGGAATTTTTTATTAAGACGCTTAAGACGCATTATTGAAAATATAATAAAATAAATTTAAATTCAGCAGACAGGGGGGGGGGGATTGGCATTTTATGAAGATTTCTAAGCTCTTAAAACAAGAATTTAGCACTAAAAATGTCTTACTTTTGCAGGGTCCTGTTGGCACCTTTTTTCATCGTTTAGCTAGGCAAATGAAAAAAAATAAAACCCAAGTTTTTAAGCTTAATTTTAATGGCGGGGATTTTTTATTCTATCTAAGTGGTATAAGATGTAAATGCGATGAAAACCAGCTTGAGAGCTTTTATAAGGACTTTTTTAAAAGCCATAAAATCGAAGCGATTGTAGCGTATAATGATTGTCGCATTATTCACACAAAGGCTATTAAGGTAGCTAAAGAGCTGGGGCTTGGAATTTGGGTTTTTGAAGAAGGATATTTAAGACCTTATTGTATCACTTTAGAAAAAGATGGGGTCAATGCAAATTCTTCCTTGCCCCGTGATAAAAATTTTTATCTTTCTCAAAATATTTCTACAATAGAAAGTGTAAAAGAAATTCCGGGCGGCTTTAAATTTATGGCTTTTAGTGCCTTTTTGTATTGGCTTTTTTCTTTTTTGCTTGCTCCTTTTTTTAATAATAAACTCCACCACCGCACTTTAAATCCTTTTGAATTTTTGTTTTGGTTTCGTTCTTTGTATAGAAAATATCTTTATAAGCTTACGGAAAAAAAGCTGAATGAAAAAATTTATAATTTAGAAAAAAAGTATTTTTTAGCGATTTTGCAAGTTTATAACGATACGCAGATTAAGCACCATTACAAAAAAAGCATAGAGGACTTTATAGAAGAGACTATACTTTCTTTTGCCAATCACGCAAGGGCGAAGTCTTATTTGGTTTTTAAACACCATCCTATGGATAGGGGTTATAAAGATTATGCCAAGCTTATTGAGAAGTTGAGTGAAAAATACCATGTAGAAGGCAGGATTTTATATGTGCATGATAGCCACTTACCCACTCTTTTAAAAAAGGCTTTAGGCTGTATTACCATAAATTCCACCGTGGGACTGAGTGCTATTTTAGAAGGCTGTCCTACTAAGGTTTGTGGTAAGGCTTTTTATGATTTTGAAGGCTTGTCTTATCCTAAAAAGCTGCAGTTTTTTTGGCGCGAGGCTCACGCTTATAAGCCCAATCCCATTTTGGTGGGTAATTTTAAAAAACACCTTTTAACTTCCAATCAATTCAATGGAAATTTTTACAAAAATTCCTTTTTGGAAGGAAGTTAAGAAAAATCTTAATCCGACAAAAAAAGACCGCTTAAGAGCTTTTTTAAGGGCTTTTTGTTAAGATTTTTCGCAAAAAATTTAAAAGAGTTTTATTTGCAAAGAGAAGTATTTTATATAGCAGGGTATGACCCTAAGAGTTATAGATTTTATTATGATTTATTTAAGAATAATTTAAAGGCTTATTCCGCTCAATTTAAGCTCAAAACTCATATGAGTAAAATTGAAAAAAATGAGCTTTTTCCTTTTTTTAATATTTCTTGCGAGGAAGCACAAACAAAATATCATTTTCTAACTTGGAATGACATTGTTAAGAAAAATTGGTCGCAAAATTACAAAGACGCTTTAGCAGATTGTTATAGTTTTTTTAGAATTTATGCAGCCTCAGGACTTTTTATAAAATTTGGCAAAGAGAGTATTTATCAGCTTATTACGGGTTTTTATCCTTTTTTTTATGTCTTATTTTCTTTATTATTTTCTTTGGGTTTAGCCTTAGGAAGTTTTGCTTTTTTGCAAAATCACACGCATTTTGTTTTGGCTTTTATCATAGGGGTTTTTTTAGGCTTTTTGCTTAATCATTTTTTATTTAAGCTTGGGAAAAAATTGGCTGTATTTTGGATAGCAAGAATTTGTGCTTTTTGTGCTATGTGGCAGGAGAAAAAAAAGGGCTTGATGGATGAAAGAATAGCCCTTTTTGCCAATACGATTGTAAGAAGTTTAAAGGCTAATGCCACCCAAGAGCCTTATGAGCTTATCTTAGTCGCTCATAGTGTGGGGAGTATAGTTTGTATAGAGGTTTTAGAGTGTATTTTAAGGCAGAATTTAGAACCTTCTTTACTCAATAAGTTAAAAATTCTTACACTTGGAGAATGCATCCCACTTACGAGTTATCAAAAAAAAGCCGATGAATTTAGAAAGAAACTTGAATTTGTTTCAAGATTTGATTTAAAATGGTATGATTACACTTCGATTATTGATGGTGCGTGTTTTCCGCAGGTGGATTTTTTTCGCACAAGTGGTGTAGAGGCGAAATTTACCCCACTTTTTCTAAATCCTAAATTCCACACCCTATATGAAACAAACGCATACAAAAAAATCAAAAGAGATAAAAATAAAGCCCATTTTTTATATCTTTATAGTGTGGGTATTAAAGGCGATTATGATTTTTTTGCTTTTATTGTAAAGCCCAAATTTTTAGAAGAAAAGGTAAAAATATGAGTGAGTGTCCATTTTTCCCAAAACCCTATAAAAATAAAGCCTCAACGCTTTTAACTTTTTTACTCAAGCGTAGGTCTTGGCTAGATGGGCTTTATGAACGAAGTTATAAAATGCAAACAGGCTATGTGAAAATGCCAAATTTCGACCTTTATGTTATTAATGACACTAAAGAAGTTAAAAGAATGATGGTAGATGAGGTTAAGCAGTTTCCTAAAAGTGAATTTCTTCATGAACTTTTAAGTCCGCTTTTAGGAGAGAGTATTTTTACTACTAATGGCGAAATTTGGAGTAAGCAGCGAGAACTTTTGCGTCCGAGTTTTGAAATGACTCGTATCAATAAAGTCTTTAATCTTATGAGTGGGGCAGCTTGTGATATGATGGAGCGTTTTGCAAAATATCCCAACGACTCCATTATCGAAGTGGATGAGGCTATGACCTTTGTTACTGCGGATGTGATTTTTCGCACCATTATGTCTTCAAAGCTTGATGAGGAAAAGGGCAAAAAAATTTTAAATGCCTTTGTAACTTTTCAAGAGCAAAGCGTGCATACAGCTATGCGGAAAATGTTTCGCTTCCCAAAATGGCTTTCTTATGTGCTAGGCGATAGAAAAAGGGCTAAGGCAGGAGAAGTCATAAGAGCGGTTTTAAGCGATATTATCAAGCCTCGCTATGAAGCTGTGGGTCAAAATGATTGTGAAGATATTTTAGGCTCTTTGCTTTTAGTTAAGGATGCCAATACCAATGAGCGTTTTTCTTTTGAAGAAATTTTAGACCAAGTGGCTATGCTTTTTTTAGCAGGACACGAAACAACGGCTAGTTCGCTCACTTGGACTCTATATTTACTCAGTCTTTATCCTAAGGAGCAAGAAAAAGCCTATGATGAAATTTCACAGCTTTTGCAAGGCGGGAGTATTGAAATTTCACATTTAAAACAATTTAAATACTTAAGCAATATTTTCAAAGAAGCTTTAAGGCTTTATCCTCCTGTGGGCTTTTTTGCAAGAGAAGCAAAAAAAGATACTCAAGTTAGAGATAAACTTATAAAAAAAGGCTCTGGAGTGGTGATTGCTCCTTGGCTTATACACCGCCACGAGGAATTTTGGACTAATCCACACGGCTTTAATCCTTCCCGTTTTGAGACAGAATACAAAAAAGATGCGTATTTGCCTTTTGGGATGGGCGAAAGAATTTGCATAGGACAAGGTTTTGCTATGCAAGAAGCGATTTTGATTTTGGCTAATATTTTAAAAAGCTATAAATTGGAGCTTGAAGAAGGTTTTGTTCCTGATGTAGTCGGACGCCTTACTATTCGTTCGGCAAATGGAATGAGAATAAAATTTAGCAAAAGAGAGCTATGAAAAGAGTTAGGACTAAAATTCGTGCCAATTTTCGCCGCCGTGTAAAACGCAGCTTAAAAGGGGGATTAAGAGAGAAATTAGCAGGGACTATTTTGCTTTGTGCCATAGTGCCTTTGGCTGTGCTGGGTTATCTATTTATAGTCATTGTGGGAATTTTTTTTAATACTGCAAGGGCTAGGCAGGGTGTTAGAGCGCTTGATCATTTTGTAAATGCGAGTTTGTTTAATGGCTATGCTTGGGAGAGTGTTTCTTCTCACGCTTGGCGTGAGCGAAACCGCAAAAAATGGGCTAGGGTGGTGATTAAAATCACGGATTTTTTTCAAAAAGACCATTGCCAAAGAGCCAATAAAAGAGAACAGC
Source organism: Campylobacter parajejuni (assembly GCF_046764905.1). Lineage (NCBI taxonomy): Bacteria > Pseudomonadati > Campylobacterota > Epsilonproteobacteria > Campylobacterales > Campylobacteraceae > Campylobacter > Campylobacter parajejuni. Next base: position 74,148 of record NZ_JBKORB010000007.1, on the reverse strand, counting down.
CTGTGGTGGATTTCATACTTTCAAGGAATTTAGACAAGCAAACCATAGGCAAGTGAATTTAAGAGGCGAGTCAATTTAAGCCAAAGCTACTATGGCTATGGCAAAACCCTTATCGTGTGAAATACTGAGTGAAGTTTGAGTAATATGAAAATCTTTTATAATTTTTTGAGAGTATTTTAATTTAGGAGCATTTCTTTCATCTTTTGATATTTTGATGTCAAAAAAACCACATTCTTGACTAATACCCACTCCCAAAGCCTTACTCGCAGCTTCCTTAGCCGCCCAAAGTCCCGCTAAAGAAGCAGGACTTTTAATGAGCTTTTGTTCTTTAACACTTAAGAATTTATCTAAAAAAGCCTTGCCGTGTCTGGCGTGAATTTTTTCTATCCTAGAAATAGCGATTATATCACAGCCCACACGCATTAGGAGACGACAAAATCCGTAAAATAGACATTTTTAATAAAGCCATCGGTTAAAACTTCATTGATTTTACCCACAAGCTCATCTTTTAAGCGTTCTTTGCCCTTTTGGGTGCTAACTTCTTCAAAGGTTTTAGCCGTTAGGGTGCGAATGATAATATCGCGAATAATTGGCACTTTTTTATCCAATTCAGGCTTTAAAAGTTCGCTATTTTGTTCTAATTCTATGGTGCATTTGACATATCTTGAACCGCTATCGCTAAGTAAATTTAAAGTAAAAGGTTCAAGTGGATACATAGGACCTATATTAGCAAAATCACTGCCGCGTTGAGTGGGAGCTGAAACTTTGGGTTTGTCGCTTTTTGCTTCTTCTTTTGGAGCTTCTTTAACTTCGCTTTCATCACTTGAACTACTAGAAATAAGCCAAGCAATCACTCCCATAATGCTAAGAAGCAGGACAAAAAGCAAGATAACGATGATAATAACGAGTGAGCCACCTTTTTTCTTTTTCGTTTCCGTGTTTTCTAATTCTTCATCCATAAAATTTTCCTTTGTTTAGTAAAATTAATGTAAAATTGTAGCAAAAATTTCTTTTCTTTTGCTTTGTTGTGGGTGCGATTTAGACTTGAAAGAAAAATGATTTAAGGAAAAATATGTTAGATGTGATTTTTAGAGAATACGATATACGCGGACTTTATGGCAAAGAGCTTAATGAAAAAAGTGTCAAAGCCATAGGCTTTTGTTTGGGGCAAACTATGCTTAAAAAAGGTTGTAAGAATGTAAGCGTAGGCTATGATGCAAGATATAGTGCGAATGAGCTTTTTAATTATCTTCTTAGCGGACTGAATAAAGCAGGTATAAAGGTTTATGATATAGGACTTGTGCCTACTCCGCTTGGATATTTTAGTCTTTATGAGGGCTTGAAATTCGATGCAAACATTATGATAACAGGTTCGCATAATCCAAAAGATTATAACGGCTTTAAAATCACCATAGGCAAAGAAAGCTTTTTTGGAGCGGAGTTAAAAGAATTCTCAAAAGAAGTTTATAAGCATTTAGATGATGAAATAAAAGAAAATTTAGAAGCGGAAAAATACGATATTTTAAGCCTTTATGTGAAATTTATGTGCGAGCAATTTAGCTTTTTAAAGGATTTTAATTACAACTTCGCTCTTGATTGCACTAACGGTGCAGCTGGGGTTGTGATAGAGCCTTTGATAAAGGCTTTGAATTTAAAAGCTCATGTGATGTTTGCAAATCCTGATGGGAATTTTCCAAACCACGCTCCTGACCCCACAGAAGAAGAAAATTTAAGTGAGCTTAAGCAATTTTTAAACCAAAATCAAGACTATGCCTTAGCTTTTGCATTTGATGGGGATGCTGATAGAATGGTTGCTCTTAGCAAAACTCATGTATTTTGCGGGGATGAGCTTTGTTACTTGTTTGCGAAAAATATTCCAAATCCACGCATTTTAGGCGAGGTAAAATGCTCTAAAAATCTTTTTGATGAAGTGGCTAAATTTGGAACTATTTTTATGGGAAAAACAGGACATTCTCATATCAAAAAAATGATGAAAGAAAAGGATATTGATTTAGCCGCTGAGGTAAGCGGACATATTTTCTTTAAGCATAGGTATTTTGGTTATGATGATGGAATTTATGCCTTTTTAAGAGCTTTAGAGCTTGTTTATAAGGGCTTTGATTTAGAAAGTATGATTAAGGCTTTACCAAAGCTTTATACCACACCTGAAATTAAAATTCCTGTTAATGAAGAAGAAAAATTTAAGCTTGTCAAAGAATTTCAAAAAGCAGTGGAAAAAGGAGCTTTAAAGGGTGTTAAAAGTCTTTGTGAAATTGATGGGGCTAGGATAGATTTTGGCTATGGTTGGGCTTTGCTTCGTGCTTCAAATACCAGTGCTTATTTAATCACTCGTTTTGAAGCTTGCTCTTTAGAGCAGGCAAAAGAACTTGAAACTAGGGTTTTTGCTTTATTTAATGAGATAAAAGCTAGGCTTAAGAATTGATGGGATAATATTTCGCGATTTAAATTTGTTTTAAAAGGAATTAAAATGAAAAAAATACTTGTTCTACTTATGCTATGCACTTTTGTTTTTGGTGCAAGTGAATGCGATAAAAAAATCGAGCGTATTAATAAAGAAATCTCTTTTTCTAAAGCACATAATGATACAGCTAGAACTTTAAGCTTGGAGCTTGCTTTAAAACAAGTGCAAAATGATTGTGCTAAAGATCCTATGTTTTATGATAAAAAGCTAGAAGCTAAAAAACTTAAAGAACAAGAAGTGGAAAGAATCGAAAAAGAACTTGACGCTTTAAAAGAACAAAAAGATAATATGAGTAAGGCTGAGTATAAAGCCAAAAAAGAAGCTTTAAAGGAACAAAAAGAGAAAATCAAAAAAGAGATTAAAGAATATATCGATAATCTTTAAAAAGGCTAATTAATTTAGCCTTTTTAAACTCTGCTATTTTTAAGACTTTCTAATAATTCTTCTATATTATAAATTTCTCTGTGTTCTGGTGTTAAAAGATGGATTAAAATATCCCCAAGGTCAATCACACTCCATTCTTCACTGCTATCTATGTTTAAAAATTCCTCTCCTTTGGCTTTAAGTTGTGTTTTAAGCTCATCGATTAAAGATAGAGCGTGTCTTTCTCCTAAAGTGGCTGCGATAATGACATATTTTACAAAGTATTCTTGCTCGCTCATATCAATGGTTTTGATATCTTCAGCTTTTTTTTCATCTAAAATTTTAACGATTAAATCTATTCTTTCTTGCATGATTTTCCTTGTTTAATTTTTTGAAATTGTATCAATTTTTTTGTAATTTTTCATAATATTTTTTTACTTCATCTTTGATTTTTTCACAGACTTCATTGGTATTTAAAGTGTTGCGTATGAAGGAAGAAGCGATTTTTTTATCGGTTTTTAAATCTTTAAAATTTTTAGGAATTTCTATATCATTGCGATTGGCAATAATAAATTCTACTAAAGAATTAAGTTTTTCAAAATCATGCCAAAGATGAAGTTTTTCTAAATGGTCAGCACCGATTAAAAGATAAAATTTACTAGGATTATGAAGTTTATAAAGATACTTAACGCTTTCTATGCTAGGAACAGGGCGTTTTTGTCTAGTTTCGAAATTAGAAATTTCTACCTTTGGCAAATTCCCCCAAAGTTTTTTGACCCATAAAAACCTTTGTTTTTCATCAGCACTAAAATTTTGTTTAAAAGGATTGATATAAGTAGGCATAATAATAAGCTTATCAATATCTAATTTTTCTAAAGTCTCTAAAACAACGCTGTTATGTCCATTATGTGGTGGATCAAAACTGCCACCAAAAAGTGCTATCTTCATTAAAATTTTAACCTTTTTTTTGTAGAATATTAGCATTATATTTTGCAAAAGGAAATTAAATGGCTGTAAAAGTTGCTATAAATGGTTTTGGACGCATAGGAAGATGTGTTGCAAGAATTATCTTAGAAAGAAATGATATTGAACTTGTGGCGATAAATGATACTACGGATATTGAACTTACAAAATACCTTTTTAAATATGATAGTGTGCATGGAGAATTTAAAGGCAGCATTGATAGCGATAATGATGATTTGATAGTTAATGGTAAAAAGATTAAAGTATTTAAAAGTCGCAATGTAAAAGATCTTGACTTTGCAAAATACGGTGTGCAAATTGTTTTAGAATGCACGGGGGCTCATTTAACTCTAGGAAAATGTCAAGAATTTATAGATATGGGAGTGCAAAAAGTGATTATGAGTGCTCCTGCAAAAGATGACACACCTACTTATGTTTTGGGAGTGAATTCACAAGATTACAAGGGTGAAAATATCATTTCTAATGCAAGTTGCACGACAAATTGTTTAGGTCCTGTGTGCCGTGTTTTGCAGGATAATTTTGGTATAGAAAAGGGACTGATGACGACCATACACGCCTATACCAATGGGCAAAGCATTATTGATGCAAAAGCTAAAGACAAGCGTCGTTCGCGTGCTGCAGCACAAAATATCATTCCAACTTCTACAGGTGCGGCAAAAGCAATGAAACTAGTTATGCCCGAGCTTAATGGCAAACTTCATGGGCAAAGTATGCGTGTGCCGGTGATTGATGTATCCAGTGTGGATTTAACCGCACAACTTAGTCGCAAAGTAAGCAAAGAAGAACTAAATAACGCCTTTAGAAAAGCTGCTTCTACAAATTTAAAAGGCATTTTAATGGTAGATGATGATGAAAGAGTTTCAAGTGATTTTATCACTTGTTCTTACGGGGCTGTTGTGGCTAGTGATTTAACTCAGGTTATAGCGGATGATTTTGTTAAGGTAATTGCTTGGTATGATAATGAATGGGGATATTCAAGTCGTTTAGTGGATATGGCAGTATATATTGCAAATAAGGCTTGATGATGAGTGATATTATTTCTATAAAAGATGTTGATTTAGCCAAGAAAAAAGTTTTCATAAGATGTGATTTTAATGTTCCGCAAGATGATTTTTTAAATATCACCGATGATAGACGCATCCGTTCAGCTATTCCTACGATAAGGTATTGTTTAGATAATGGTTGTAGTGTGATTTTAGCTTCTCATTTGGGGCGTCCAAAAGAAATTAGTTCTAAGTTTTCTTTAGAGCCTATTGCTAAGCGTCTTGGTAGGCTTTTAGATAAAGAAATCATTATGGCAAAGGATATTATTGGCGAAGATGCAAAAACTAAGGCTACCAATTTAAAGGCGGGTGAAATTTTATTGCTTGAAAATTTACGCTTTGAAAAAGGTGAAACTAAAAATGATGAAAATTTAGCTAAAGAACTTGCTTCAATGGCACAAGTTTATATCAATGATGCTTTCGGGGTTTGTCATAGAGCGCATTCTAGTGTGGAAGCTATTGCCAAATTCTTTGATGAAAAACATAAGGGTGCGGGATTTTTACTCCAAAAAGAAATTGATTTTGCGAGCAATCTTATCAAACATCCAACACGTCCTTTTGTTGCTGTTGTAGGGGGTTCAAAGGTAAGTGGGAAGCTTCAAGCACTTACAAATTTATTGCCAAGGGTAGATAAGTTAATCATAGGTGGGGGTATGGCTTTTACTTTTTTAAAAGCACAAGGTTATGATATAGGTAATTCACTTTTAGAAGAAGATCTTTTAGAAGAAGCGAATAAAATTCTAACCAAAGGTAAAAATTTAGGAGTGAAAATTTATCTTCCTGTAGATGTTGTGGCTGCTCCTGCTTGTTCGCAAGATGCACCGATGAAATTTGCTCCTGCACAAGAAATTCCAAGCGGTTGGATGGGTTTAGATATAGGACCTGCGAGTGTGAGACTTTTTAAGGAAGTAATTTCTGATGCTCAAACGATTTGGTGGAATGGACCTATGGGGGTTTTTGAAATTGATAAATTTTCAAAAGGTAGTATTAAAATGAGTCATTATATCAGCGAAGGTCATGCAACTTCTGTTGTTGGAGGTGGCGATACGGCTGATGTGGTAGCCCGTGCTGGAGATGCAGATGAAATGACCTTTATATCCACAGGGGGCGGAGCTTCCTTAGAACTTATAGAGGGTAAAGAACTTCCGGGCGTAAAAGCTTTAAGAACTAAGGAAAATGAATGATTTTTGCGGCGAATTTAAAATGCAATCACACAAGAGCCAGTTTTAAAAACTATGCTGAAATTTTAAATGAGACCTTGGGGGCAAAAAGCGAAGACATTATCGTTTTTCCACCTAGTGTTGCTTTTTTAGAAGATGAGAATAACTTCATACAAGGAACGCAAAATTTTTATCCTTGTTTTAACGGGGCTTTTACAGGTGAGCTAGGCAGGGAGCATTTAGATGAATTTGGGATTAAATGCGTTTTAATTGGGCATTCAGAAAGAAGAGTTTTGGGGGATGAAGAACTTATAAAAGCTAAATTTGCTTTTGCTAAAGAACAAGCTTATAAAATTATCTTTTGTATAGGCGAAAATTTAGATACAAAAAATTCAAACCAAACTTTACAATTTTTAAAGCAACAGCTTGATGGGCTTGATTTGGACTATGAAAAGCTCATCATCGCTTATGAGCCTATTTACTCCATAGGCACAGGAGTGAGTGCTGATAATAAAGATATAGCTAAAGTGCTTGAGTATTTAGCCACTTTAACTAAGGCTCCTTTGCTTTATGGTGGCAGTGTGAATGAAAATAATATCAAAGAAATTTTAAGTGTAAAACATTGTGGCGGGGTTTTGATAGGCTCTGCGGCTTTAAAAGTAGAAAATTTTATAAAACTAATCAAAGGATAAATTGATGATAATGAAAGGTAAAAAGGGTCTTATTGTAGGGGTTGCCAATAATAAATCCCTTGCTTATGGTATAGCAAAAGCGTGCTTTGAGCAAGGAGCTTCGCTTGCTTTTACTTTTTTAAATGAGGCTTTGAAAAAACGCGTTGAGCCAATAGCCGGTGAGTTTGGCTCTAATTTTGTTTATGAGCTTGATGTGAATAATGACGAGCATTTAAGCTTGTTAGCGGATAAAATCAAAAAAGATTTAAGCGATCTTGATTTTGTCGTGCATGCAGTGGCTTACGCTCCAAAAGAAGCTTTAGAAAATTCTTTTTTAGACACGACTAAAGAAGCCTTTGATATAGCCATGCAAACTTCTGTGTATTCCTTGCTTTCTTTAACGCGTTCACTCTTGCCTGTCTTAAAAGATAACGCTTCGATTTTGACTTTAAGCTATCTTGGCGGGGTAAAATATGTGCCTCATTATAATGTAATGGGCGTGGCAAAGGCGGCACTTGAAAGTTCGGTGCGTTATTTGGCAAGGGATTTAGGAGTAAAAGGAATTCGTGTTAATGCCATTTCAGCAGGTCCTATTAAAACCTTAGCAGCCAGTGGAATAGGGGATTTTAGAATGATTTTAAAATACAATGAAATCAATGCCCCTTTAAAACGCAATGTTAGCATAGAAGATGTAGGAAATTCGGCTATGTATTTACTTAGCGATTTAGCACGCGGGGTAACGGGTGAAATTCACTTCGTCGATGCAGGATATAATATTATGGGAATGGGCGATGTTGAAAAGGATGAAAACGGACAAACCCTTCTTTGCTGGGATAAGCAAAAAGGATAAAAAATGACAAAGCTTAGCAATGAAGCCTTAAAAGAACTTTTGCAAAAACGCATAGAAAAATATGAGAATTCTGCTTTAAAAGATGAAAAATTTGTCAATGAAGAAAGCGTAAAGGCTCTTTGTAAGCACTTATCTTTAGGCAATGAAATCCCCGCTCTTGCTTTGAAATTTTTTCAAATTGCACCTAAAACAAGACTTGTATGGCTTCATCTTTGCGAATGCACGGGGTGTAGTGAGAGTTTGTTGCGTTCTGAGTTGCCAAGTTTTGATGAGCTTATTTTTGATTTTTTCTCTTTGGAATATCACGAAACCTTAATGGCGGCAAATGGAAGTAGGGCTGAAGAGCTTTTAGAAGGCGTTTTGGAAGATGATTTTATTTTGGCGGTTGAAGGCGGTGTGGCAGCGATTGATACCTTTTTTCTTAGCATAGGAGCTAAGGGCGAAAGCGGCTATGAACTTTTAGAAAAATTAGCTAGTAAGGCTAAGGCTATTTTTGCGGTGGGGACCTGTTCTTCACATGGAGGAATTCAAGCAGCCCATCCTAATCCTAGTAAAACTTGTGGCATTAGTGAAGTCTTAAGCCAAAAAGTAGTAAATATCCCCGGCTGTCCGCCAAGTGATGTTAATATCATTGCGACTTTGACCTTTTTTGCTTTATTTGGAGTTTTGCCTGAGCTTGATGAAAAGAACCGTCCTGTGTGGGCTTATGGCAAACTTTTACACGATATGTGTGAAAGAAAGGCTAAATTTGAAAGTGGAATTTTTGCCGAGCATTTTGACGATGAAGCGGCTAGGAACGGTGCTTGTTTATTTAAAGTGGGTTGTAAGGGACCCTATACTTATAATAACTGCCCTAAAGTGAAATTCAATGCCAAAACTTCTTGGCCAGTAGCCGCAGGACATGGTTGTATAGCCTGTAGTGAGAAAAATTTTTGGGATGAGTTTGGGAATTATGAAAAACCTATGGCAAATATTTTTTCTTATGCCAAGCTTTGTAGTGAAGAATTAAAACAAGAATTTTTTCTAGAAGAGCAAATTAAAATTTTAGAACAAATAGATTTTGAATTTGAGAGCAATATAAGACTTATTTTACAAAATATAGCTAAGAATAAATTAGGGGCTTTGCTTGTAGAAAATTATAAAAAAGCTTTTGAAAAATCCTATGCTTTTATAGAGCGGAATTTTGATGAAAATCCTATGCCTTCAAAGGATATTTGGAAGTATTTTGAACTTCATTTTATTTTGGCTAGAGCTGAGTTTTTAAAGGCTAGGAATGAATTTTTAGAGGCGGGAAAAAATTATAAATTCAAGCACCCAAGCCCTTATGATTTTAAACTCACTCTTGGCGAAAAGCCAAAGCTGGATGTAAGCAAATCTTTTCGTATGACTCTTATTTATCTTTGTGGTGGGCTTGATTTTGAAGGTATTGCTTATAGTATTTTAAAAGCTTTTGAGGATAATATGGCTAAAATTTCATCATCAAAAGCAAGTTAATTTAATATAAATTTAGCAATATGAAGTCCTATAAAAGCTACTATATAAGCACTTGTGCAAGTAAAAAGAAAGAGAAAGAGAGTGTATTTTAGCTTTCCACTTTCTTTTGAAAAAACTATAGTTGCTGCAAAGCAAGGATTATAAATCATTACAAATAAAATAAAAGCCACTGCACTTGGTATAGGTATATTTTTAGCTATAATTCCTTTTAAATCATTATTTGTTTCATCTACGTCTTTTCCTAGCGAATAAAGCACACCCATAGTTGAAATCATCACTTCCTTAGCCGCTAGGCCACTCACTAAGGATACGCTGAGTTTCCAATCAAGCTCAAGAGTTTTGAAAATAGTTTCTATACCTTTGCCAAATTGCCCTAAATAACTTTGCTCTATAGCTCTTTCTTGTGCATTAAAATCATTTAAGTTTTCTTCACTTTTTGGAAAATTGCTAGCAAACCATATGAGTAAAGAAGCTAAAAGTATGAAAGTTCCCGCTTTTTTAAGATACATTTTGGCTTTATTATAAACCATAAACCAAACTAAATGCCAGTTTGGCATACGATATTTTGGCATTTCCATAACAAAAGGTTCATCAAGCCCACGAAATGCTGTTATTCTTAAAAATTTTGCAGCACAAAGTCCCAAAATCGCACCTAGAATATAAATTCCAAAAAGATAATTTCCCGCTTCCTCGCTTGGAAAAAAAGCACCGATAAAAAGCACATATACAGGAAGTCTTGCTCCGCAACTCATAAAATTAATCACAAAAAGAGTTAAAAGTCTATCTCTTTTGTTCTTAAGAGTGCGTGTAGCCATAAAAGCAGGCACTGAACAACCAAAACCAGTGATAAGGGGAATAAAACTTTTGCCGTGCAAACCAAATTTATGCAAAATCCCATCAAGCAAAAAAGCTACTCTTGACATATAACCTGTGGTTTCTAAAAGAGCTATGCCTAAAAATAAAATCATTATATTAGGCAAAAAAAGTATCACAGCTCCAACACCTGCAATAATCCCATCGGCCAAAGCTGAAGCAATAAAGGCATTAGAAATATTGTTTTTAGCAAATTCGCCTAAGGCATTAAAGCCTGATTCTATATAATCCATAGGAATTTGCCCTAAGCTAAATGTCAGTTGAAATAAAAGCCACATTAAAAATAAAAATATAGGCAAACCAAAGAATTTATGGATAAGTAAGGCATCGATTTTTTTGGTTAAATTTCTTTCTTCTTTTTTGTGTGTGATGATTTTTTTTGAAAGTTCATTGATGAAATACAATAAATCTTCTTTTTCTGGACTTTTTTCGCAAAGTGGAGTGTAAAATTGCGATCTTGGAGTAAATTTACTTTCAAATAAAATAATGATTTTTTGAAGTAAAAGTTCTAAATTTTCTTTTGTTTTTGCTGAAATTTCAACAACTTGACTTTGAAATTCTTGACTTAAAATAGAAGTGTTAAGTTCTATACCTTCTTTTTGGGCTTCATCACACATATTTAAAGCCAGAAGCATTTTTTTATTAAGGCTTAAAAGTTCTGCACTAAGGATAAGATTGCGTTCTAAATTCGTAGCATCTAAAACATTGACAATGACATCATAATCATTTTGATTTAAAAAATGGCGCGTGATTTTTTCTTCTTCACTATATCCATCTAAAGAATAAGTTCCCGGCAAGTCAATGACTTCAAATTCATAGTTTTTATAAAAAGTTTTTGCACTTGCTTTTTCTATGGTAACTCCACTAAAATTCCCTACTTTCATATTGGCTTTACAAAGTGCATTGATAAGTAGGCTTTTGCCGACATTAGGTTGGCCTACAAGAGCTATTTTGATTTTTTTCATATAAGATTCACTTCTATGGTTTTGGCTTCATCACACCTTAGGATAACGCAACTCGTATCAAGTTCTACCATTATGGTGGCATTTTTTAAAGAGGAGTGAATTCTTTTCAAGTTTTTATTTTTGGTAAAGCCAAAACTTAGAAGTCTATTTTTCAGTTCTTTTTCGGCATTTAAATTTACAATGATAGCTTTTTGTCCATCTTTTAACTCGTCTAAAGTCATTGTTATTCCTAAATTAATAATAAATATTATAATAAAAAAATGTAATGAATTTATCCTTCTTAGCTTAAAAGAAGGATAAATATTTAAAAAGAAAAATGATTTAAATTTTCTAAATTTGTGATTTGCTCTAGGATTTTATTGGCCTGAGTATTGTCAAGATAAATTTGTGTATTTGCTAAAAATTTAGCCTTTAATTCTTCAAAACTTAAAGGATTGTCAAAATTACCCTTATTGATAAAAACATCCTTTTGGATTATTCGTCCATCTTGCAAGTTAGCTTCTAAATGTCCGGGAAAATACTTTGGAAAGCCCCCGGATTTTCTTTTTTCATAAGTGATTTTTTTAGCAAATTCTAACACTTCTTTGCGTTTTAAATTTTCATAAGTTTCAAGAGTGATTTTACCATCAAAGAATCCTAAAGCCATTAAAAAAGGCATGGAAAATTTAGCTTCATAAGCACTATTTGGAGTATATTTTGCTTCTAAAGGGTCGCAGATAAAAGAAATAGGAACTTCATCTACAAAACAACGAATGCTTTTAATTTCATCAGCTTTTAAACCATCATTTTTTAAAGCAATAGCACAGTCAATAAGCCCATGAGCAAAATGACAACTTGGATAAGGTTTTATAGAAACTTGCATAGTTTGCCAAATTTCGCTTAAAGCCTTGCCAAGTTCTGTTTTATCGCATTCTTCTTCTACGCCAAAACATTTAAAGATATTATCCCTACCTTCAAAGATACTTAAAGGCCCACTCATATTATTTTTCGCAAAATGAGCTACCATAATCCCATTTTTGATAGCATTGGCAATATGTAAAACTTTTGAATTAGAGCCATTGGATAAAAACTCATTGATTCCACTTGCAAAACTTCCTGCAAGTCCTAAGGCATTGATAATTTGTTCTTTTTTAAGGTCCAGTAAAATTGCACTTGCACTCACACTTCCAAAAATTCCTGCAATAGCAGTAGTATGAAAACCACGCTTATGAAAAGTGCCTTTGCTTGCAATTCCTACTCTAGCTGCAACTTCCCAGCCTACTATAAAAGCTTTGATGATTTTTTTCGCATCTTTGCTAACATGAAAACCATAGCTTAGACAAAGTGGAGTTAAAATCGCACTTGCATGCAAAATCGCTTCTGTATGCGTATCGTCAAAATCCAAAGCGTGAGTTGCAACCCCATTAAGCATAGCCGCATATAAGGGACTTAGTTTTTTATCGCTTACCCAAACAGCGGTATTTTTTTCTGTGCTTAAATTTTCAAAAGCTTTAAAAGCATTTAAAACACATTCTTCTTTGCTTGCTGCTATAGCTGTTCCAAGGCTATCAAGCATAAGCTCTTTAGCCCTTTGAACCACTGCATTAGGGATATTTTCATAACGGAGACTAACCATAAAATCCGCTAAAATTTCACTATAAAACATAGTTTTTCCTATTTTAAAATAGCACTATTTTTGATTTTTGCCAAAAATTCATCTACAAGTTTTGGTGCGTATCCTACATAGGTTGTTGCATCAAGTAGGGCATCAATTTCTTTTTCTTTTAATACCTTAGATACTCTTTTATCTGCAAATAAAACTTCTTTAAAGGTTTTTTGTTTTTCGATGCCTAGCATAGCATTCTCATAAACGATTTCATGGGCATGTTGTTTTCCATAATGATTGCTTAATGCAAACATAACGCGTTCTGCTAAAACAAAGCCATTAAGAGTATTTAAATTTTTAAGCATTTTATCTTTTTTGACTTCTAAATCACTAAGAGCGAATTTCATATTTGCTAAAACTACAGAAAGCATTAAAAACATTTCAGGTAAAAGCTTCCATTCCATTTTCCAAACCTGACCATCTCTTTCGTGTTCGTGTCTTTCTATATCGCTTAAAATGGCTAAATTTGCTTTAAAGGCATTGCTTACTGTAACTGCATTTTCGCTTACCGCAGGATTTCTTTTGTGTGGCATAGTGCTAGAGCCTACTTGTCCTTTGCCAAAAGGTTCGGCAACTTCATCGATTTCATTGTGTGAAAGGATTAAAATTTCGTGAGCGATTTTGTTAAAGGTTGCGTTGATATTGCCTAGCACAAAGCCAAGCTCTATAAAGCGGTCGCGTGCGCTCTGCCAAGAGATATTAGGCGTTTGAAGTTTTAAATTTTCTAAAGTGAGTTTTTCTACTTCATTACACTTATCACTTAAGCTCGCTTTAGTTCCTACAGCACCTACTATACTGCCCACATAAAGTCTTTTTTCAAGCTCAAGTATTCTTTCAAAATGACGCTCAAGTTCGCTTAACCAAATAGCCACTTTATGCCCAAAAGTAATAGGTAAGGCTTGAAGTGCTAAAGTTCTTCCCATCATAGCGGTGTTTTTGTGTGTTTTAGCAAGTTTTGCTAAGGCTTTTGCTATAGCTTTTAACTCACTTTTTATAAGATTCATCGCTTCTTTAAACTGCAAGATTAGCCCTGTATCGATGATATCTTGAGTGGTTACTCCAAAATGCACAAATTCACCCAAACCCTCATCACAAGCTTTTTCTAATCCTCTAACGGTCGGAACTAAAGGGTGTTTAGTCTTTTTAAATTCAGCAAAGATAAAGTCCATATCCATAAATTTATAATGAGCTTTTTTTGCAATCTCATCAGCTGCTTTTTTAGGAATGATTTTAAGTTTTGCTTGTGCTTTTGCTAAAGCTGCTTCAACATCGAGCCATTTTTGTATGCGGTTTTGCTCACAAAAAATAGCACGCATATCTTGCGTACTCCATGAATCTGCTAGTAGTCTATGATCAAATACGCTAATTCCTGTCATTTTATCTCCTTATTTTTTAATACTATCAAAAGCTTGTGTCAAATCAGCAATCAAATCTTTAGTATCTTCAAGACCTATATGAAATCTTACAAATGGTCCTCTTGTACTCCAATCTGTTGCAGTTCTAGGTGGAGTAGTTACCGTAGCCAAGCTTTCATATCCACCCCAGCTAGCACCGATGGAAAAGTATTCTAAAATATCCACAAATTTAATAGCATCATCTTTGCTATAAGCTTCTGTAAATTCTATGGTAATCATACCATTTGCACCTTTATGATCACGCATAAAAATTTCATGATTTGGGTGGGTTTTAAGCTTAGGGTAGAAAATTGTTTTAATTTCTTTTCTGTTTTGTAAAAATTCTACAATTTCATCAGCACTTTTTTCGTGAGCTTTCATTCTAATATCTAGAGTTCTCATACCACGAAGCACTAAATAAACATCATCAGGACTTGTAGTTAAGCCCAAAGCTTCAGGGAGTTTGTCGAAATTTTTCCACTCTTTTTCATTAATCACCACTATACCCATAGTTACATCAGAGTGTCCGCTAAGGTATTTTGTAGCAGCGATAACCGAAATATCTACGCCAAGCTCAAGTGGATTTAAAAAATATCCACTTGAATAAGTATTATCAATAGCTACGGGGATATTATGTGAATGTGCGATTTTGCAAAGCTTTGGTAAATCTATGATTTCATAAAGTATAGAACCCGGACTTTCACATAGGATAAGCTTGGTGTTGGCTTTGATTTTTTCTTCCACATCACTTGCGTCTGCTTTTAAAAAGTCAATTTCAACGCCCATTTTCTCTAAAAACAATTCACAAATGGTTCTAACAGGTCCATAAATTGCATCGGTGATTAAAAAATGCGCATCTTTACTTGCATAGTTTAAAAGCACCATAGCTAATGCTGCAAGTCCTGTTGGGAAAAGTTGGGCTCTATGACCACCTTCTAAAGTGCAGATGAGTTTTTCAAGCTCAAAATTGGTTGTAGTGCCTCTTGCCCCATAGCTTAAAACACGGTCCGTTTTTCTTAAATCCCTGTATTTTTGCCAAGTTGCGTGATTTTTAAAAAGTATGGTTGATGCACGCATAAGTGTAGGATTTACCGGTCTTACTTCAGCACTTTGATTGCCTCTGCCACAATGGATAAGTTTAGTTTTTGAGTTCATTTTTTCTCCTTTTAAAGATAGATATAAGTCATAATAATATTTACAATAGCCGCTACAAGCATAGGAATAGCCGTTCTTTTCACTACAGCAAAAGGACTTACTTTTGCAATGGCTGAAATAGCTAAAATCGCGGGTGCAATAGGGCTAACACATCTTCCAAAACCTGTCATAATTTGAATAGGTGCTATCATAGTAATAGTTTCAACGCCAAAGTGTTTGGCTATATTGGGGATAAGTGGGGCAAAACTGAAAAATGCCGCATTTCCTGAACCCATTAAGAAAGCACAAACTGCAAGCAAGATTGAAACGGCGATAATAATAGCCAAAACCCCAAATCCCGCATCTTTGCATAGACCTATTAAAGTATCCACAAAACCTACGGATAAAAGTCCGTTTGCAAATACTTGACCGCAAACGATAAGTGAAACGGTGATGACAAACAAATGTCCCATTCCTTTAAAGAAAATCATAATAGAATTAAGGGTTTCTACTATGCTTTTATAGCGTATCATTTCAAAAATAATAGCTACAAAGGTTGAAATGACCATTGCTACTGGAACATTCATTTTAATGGCAGTGCTGGCTGCTGCTTTGACTTCTTCAGCACTACTTATGCCCATTAAGACTAAAATACTATCAAGCACAGAGCTAAAACCTAAAATTAAAACCAAAGGAATTATCGGCAAAATGGCATAAATTCTAGGAGGTTTTTTAAGCTCTTCTTCTTTGCCTTTGTTTTCATTAAGCTCTTTTTCTATTTCTTCTGCATTAAAAACAAAATTATCTTTTTTATCAAAAAATTTATTACAAAGATAAATAGCAATAGCCACAGCTATGATAATAGGCAAGGTTGTAGGAAGTTGATAATGAACAAAATAAATTGCAGGGTCAATTTCAGCTACTTTTGAAGCCATAATTACATTGCCACTTCCCGGTCCGTGGTCAATATATTGGCAAATCGCAATGACGCTTAATGCGGAAAGCTTTGAAACTCCAGAGCGAACTAAAATAGGATACATAGTTACCATAAGTAAAAGTCCTAAACCTGCGTGAGATGGGATAAAAAGAACTAAAAATTGCACGATAAAATAAGCAACTATGAGTAAAACATAAGGAGATTTGACGGCTTTTAAAGGTTTTTCAAATACCTTAAAAAGTGCATAAGAAGCCCCAACATGGTCCATATAAGCAGAAAAACCCGCAATACACATCAAAGTAAGTCCAAGTCCTGCTAAGGTGTTTGACATAGTTTGATTAAAAACTTGAAAAATATCAAAAAAGCCAAAATTTAAAGAACCTTTAGCGACTATGTGTGGAGAAAGTCCGAAAATACCAGCTAAAGAAAGCAAAAGTAAACCACTTAAAAGCAATGCCATATGAGCATTGATTTTTTTATACAGCATAAAAACAAGTAAAAAAACACTAAATAAGGAAAAAACAATACCTAGCATGTTTTATCCTTTTTGAGCGATAATCTCTATCTCTACTTTAGCTTTTTTTGGCAGATCTTTTACTGCAAAAGCACTTCTTGCTGGATAAGGAGCTTTAAAAAATTCAGCATAAATTTCATTAAAGGCTACAAAATCATTAATATCAGCTAAAAAGCAAGTGGTTTTAATCACCTTATCATAACTGATACCATTTTCTTCTAAGATAGCACCGATATTTTTTAAAGATTGTCGGGTCTGTTCTTTAATGTCGGAACTTTCAATTTCACCTGAAGCAGGATTGATAGGAAGTTGTCCTGATATGAATAAAAGTCCATTTGCTTCTCTGTAAGCTGAGTATGGGCCTATAGCCTTTGGATAGTTTGACATAAATTCTCCTTTGTTAAATATAAATTGAATGTATTTTATCACTACAATAATAATTTGTCAATAGTTTATTATCATAATAATAAAATTTTATTTTTAAGAAATATTTTAAAGTATAAAGAGTAAAATTGAGCTCTAAATTTTATGTAAAAATTTCTTTAAGGTAATTTTATGGATGAGGGACAAAAACAGCAGTTTATAAAATTGACATATTTCTTAGGAGAAGTTTTAGGTGAGCAATATGAGATAGTTTTTCATGTGATTACAGAAGATGGAGCTTATCTTGCAGCTATTGCTAATAATCACATCAGCGGAAGGAATTTAGATTCGCCTTTGACTGCTTTTGCAAGTGAGCTTATACAGAATAAAAAATATTTAGAAAAAGATTTTTTATGTGATTATAAGGCTCTTGTTGGGAAGTCAAAATTAATCAGGGGTTCTACTTTTTTTATTAAAAATCATGATAGATTAGTAGGTATTTTGTGTATCAATCATGATACTAGTGTTATGAGAGATTTAATATGTAAAATGATTGATTTGGAAAAAATTGGAGATATGAGCGAAATTTTAGGGAATATCAACCTTTCTCAAAATGATTCTAATGTAGAAACGCTAAGCCACTCCATAGAGGATATTTTGATTCAAAGTGTGGATTCTAGCTATTTAAATTCTGATTATCAATTAAGCATAGTGCAAAAAGAAGAAATTGCTAAAAAATTATATGAAAAAGGTATTTTTAACATCAAAGGAGCAGTTCCAATTGTGGCAAAATTCTTAAAAATTTCAGAACCTAGTGTTTATAGGTATCTGAAAAAATTTAAAAAATAATTAGGACCTTTTTACAAGTTGAAGTATTTTTAAACTTATTCTTTTGAGAAAATTCTTTTTGGATTTTTTAAGTAAAAATTCCGCTACATCCTTGCGTCCAAACATAATAGCAAAACCATAAGGCGTCATTCCTAAGCCGTTGTTTTCATCGATATTAGCTCCATATTGAACCAAAAGCTCACACATAGGCAAATATCCTTTAAAACAAACTCCAGCCAAAGGAGTCTGACCCCTATCATTTTTTTCATCGACCTTAGCACCCTTTTCTAAAAGCATTTTAGCACTTTCATAAGAATTATTATAAGCAGCTAACATAAGCAAAGTATCGCCTTTATGTGTTTTTAAATTCACATTTAAACCCGCTTCTATCATAATTTTAAGATTTTCACATTCATCATTTCTTGCAAAATTAAAAGCCATTTTACAAAGTTCGGCAAATCTTTTTTCTTCTTCTAAACTAAGAGCTATCATTGTATTTCCTTTATCATTAATAATCTTAAATTTGCCACTAAAAAAGTGGCAAGTAAAAATTATTTTCCTAAAGCTTCTTTTACACCCACGGCATAATCAGGCGAAATTTTTTCAAAATGTCCTAAAGCTCTGTCGATGATTTTAGCTTCCACACCTTCCATTGAAGCGGCGATATTAGAAAAGAGTTGATTTTTTTGACTCTCATTCATTAGATTAAACAAGGCTCTAGGTTGAGTGTAAAAATTCTCATCCAGTGGAGCGTATCTTTGGGCTACACCTTCTAGGTCTAAGTCAGGTTCGAGATAAGATTTATCTTCTTTAGGACCATCATAGCTATTTGGCTCATAATAAGCTGCGTCATTTTTATAAGTGTCAAAATTCATAGCACCTGCGACATTGTAGGTATTGACTTCACTTCTGGCACGATTGACAGGTAAAAGATGATAATTTGTTCCTATTCTATACCTTTGAGCATCAGGATATGAAAAAATTCTAGCTTGTAGCATTTTATCAGGGCTAAAGCCAATACCCGGAACTATATTGCTTGGACTAAAGGCAGCTTGTTCTACTTCGTTGAAATAATTTTGTGGATTTTTATTTAAAATCATTTCGCCTATATCTATCAAAGGCACAATGTTATGTGGCCAAACCTTAGTCAAGTCAAAAGGATTAAATTCAAGTTTTTCTGTATCTTTTTCAGCTAAAATTTGAACTTGAACCTTCCATTTTGGGAAGTCTTTGTTTTCTATAGCATTGTAAAGGTCTCTTTGATGACTTTCTCTATCTTTTGCTATAAGTTCAGCGGCTTCTTTGTTGGTAAGATTTTTAATGCCTTGTTGGGTTTTAAAATGAAATTTTACCCAAAATCTTTCGTTTTTATCATTGATAAAGCTATAAGTATGACTTCCAAAACCATGCATATGACGATAGCTTGCAGGGATTCCTCTATCACTCATAAGAATGGTTACTTGGTGTAAGCTTTCAGGGCATAAACTCCAAAAATCCCAAGCTGCATTGTTGCTTCTTAAGTGAGTTCTTGGGTCTCTTTTTTGAGTGTGGATAAAATCAGGAAATTTATACGCATCACGAATAAAAAAAGTTGGAGTATTATTTCCCACTAAATCCCAGTTTCCTTCTTTGGTATAAAATTTAATGGCAAATCCACGCACATCTCTTTCTGCATCGGCTGCACCTGCTTCACCTGCAACGGTTGAAAAGCGTAGAAAAAGAGGAGTTATTTCTCCTTTTTGAAATATTTTTGCTTTAGTATAAGCGGATAAATCAGCAGTGATTTTTATCTCTCCGTATGCACCGCTTCCTTTAGCGTGGACCGTTCTTTCTGGAATTCTTTCTCTGTTTTGATGAGCAAGTTTTTCAAGTAAGATATAATCTTGTAAAAGTAAAGGACCTTTTGCACCCGCACTAAGCGAATTTTGATTATCCGCAACTATATTACCAAAGTCATTGGTTAGTTTTTTCATTGTTTTCTCCTTAAATAATAATTTTTATTAATTAAAAAATTATATCTATTAAAAATTAAAATTAACTGAAAAGCATATTATTGATAATAAATTTCAAAATAAATTTAGTTTTTCTATATTATAATAATAATTATCAAAATATAAAAAATCACAAAGGAGAAGCTATGTCAGTTTTGGTTATCGGTGCGGATGAAATCACTCCCATTAGGGCTGTTTTACAGGATTTAGGTGCTAAAAAAATAGAACATTGGGATGCACGCAATGAAAATAGAGTCAATCGCAAACCCATTCCTTGTGATACAGAATGTATAGTTATGCTAACGAGTTTTTTAAATCACAATACTATGAAAAAAATTAAAAGCGAAGCTAAAAAACGCAAAATTCCTTTAGTTTGTGCAAAAAGAAGCGTGAGTTGTGTGTATTGTGAGTATTGTAAAATTTTTAATCTCGATAAAGAATTTTCCTGCTACAAGGGTTGAAAATGCTATTTGGATTCGATGATAAACAAGAATTTATACCACAAATTTACAGCTCTTTAAGCAAAAAAGAACTTAGGATAAATTTTTTAACCCAATATAATGCTAGTGTTGATGAAACTTTAAGAATCCCACTTTTTTACGCAAGAAGTGCTAAGAATTTAAAAATGATATTTGAAAATTTTTTATATGATATAATACATATTCATTTTAGCAAAATCAAAAATATAAACGCTAAGTTTAGTATGTATGCTTCTTGCTTTCCAAAAAGAAAAAGTTTGATTTTCAATACGAAAATATCTAAAAAAAATGACTTTTTAAAACTTTTAAGAATTTATTTTTATGGTATTTGTTTTGATGCACAAAATTTGTTTAGTTCTTATGTCTATGATAAAATTTCTTTTAAAAATAATGGGAAGATTATAAATCAAAATGGCGACCTTATCATAATCGATAAGAAATTTGCCATATTGCCACTCTGCAAAGAAATTAATACGCATAATTTAGAAATTGAAAATGAAATTCATAAGTTTTTAGTTTTAATAAAAGAAAACAATTTTGAGAAATTTTATATAGTTTGTCCACGTAATAAAAATTTCACACATTTCATTGAAATAAAACATTTTTTGTATGATTTAAACAAAACTATGTTAAAATTAGTCCCGTATAAAATATCAAATCAACTTATAAGGAGAAAATAATGTCAGTAGCAGTAATTTACGGAAGTGCTATGGGAAATACGGAAGGTGCAGCGAATACTATCGCTTCAAAGCTTGGAATCAGCGATGTTTTAAATATTGCTGATATTGATGCGGCTAAGATTAATTCTTATGATAAATTAATCTGCGGAACTTCAACTTGGGGAAGTGGTGATTTGCAAGATGATTGGGATGGTTTTGATTTTTCAGGACTTAGTCTTGGCGGAAAAACAGTGGCTGTATTTGGTATGGGTGATAGTGAGAGTTATTCTGATACTTATTGCGGTGGTATGGGTAAATTAGCTGAAAATTTAAAAAATTCGGGTGCGACTTTAGTAGGAGAAGTTTCAACTGATGGTTATACTTTTGAATCAAGTGATGCGGTCGTAGATGGCAAATTTGTAGGACTTGCACTTGATAATGACAATCAAGAAGACCAAACCGAAGCTAGAATTGATGCTTGGGTAGAGCAAATCAAAGCTCATTTTGCTTAATTTTCATATCAAGAGCTTCTTGCTCTTGATGCTTAAAAATAAAAAAAGCTTACTATTTGATTTATAATCTTATTTTCTAAAGACAATTGACAGCGTTTTTTATTACTAAGATAGGCTGTTCTTGCGAGAAGGCTTGTTTTTTGTCCGTGATTTTTGGAATTGATTTGTAAATTAACTTGCATAGTATAATAGTTTTCTACCAACCATTCTCCATCGCTTTCTAAAGGGTCAAAATCATAAAAAAACCTTGCTGAAGTTGTGATTTTTTGAGCATAGGAATGTTTTTTCATATCCACAAGATTGATTAAAATTTCATAATCTGCATTATCTTTTACTTCTCTTAAGCCTAAATTTTTAAGTTTTAGAGCTAAATCTCTATCTAGAGTAGTTTGAAGTTGGCTAGGATTTTGAAAGGAAATTTTAAAGCTTTGTTGTTTTTGTGATTTGATGAAAATACCTTCATTGCTTGTTTGAATAGAGCTTTGTATCAAGCTTGTATTAGCACAAGCACTCATAAAGAGTGCTAGAAACAAGCTTAAAATTAAAGTAAATTTAGTCATTAGCAGGCTATTTTATGATGGTTGGGGTAGCACTAAGACCCAATGAGCGATATTTTTCATATAAAGAAAAGACTTCTTTTAATTCCGCATCGCTTACTTTTGGATAAGTTTTGATATTTGCATCGTAATATTTATTTAAAATCGCAATTTTTTCTTTATCATTTTTCGCTTTTTTCGTTTCTTTATAAATCAAAGCAGATTTTTCAAAAGCAGATTTACCATGCACCGGGGTTAAAATATAATTAACCTGATAGTTTTTAAGCTCGTCTTCAATTTGTGCTAAATGCTCTCTACAATAAGGGCATTCAGGGTCTGAAAAAACATAAATAGCGGGTTTATTTTTATCGCCTAAAGCAACGACCATACTCTCTTTTTGTGCCACGGCTTTAGCATTTTTTGCGAAGTTTTCCCTAGCTTCTTGAAATTTTTTCATTTCATATTCTTGGGCGTAAGAAATTCCAGTTTTCAAGTCGATAAGATCAGGAACAATAATATTATCTCTCGTAAAAAGAATATTTTGTTGTTTTTGACCATTTAATTCAATCGTTACAATAACACTTTCAAAGCCCGTATTTCCTATTTTTTGACGCTCACCCACATTGATAGTGGCATTTGGAAATTGTGCCTTAATGCTTTTTGAATAAAAATCACTGATTTGCGAATTGCTCGCAGCAAATAAAGATGCCGAACAAGCAAGAATTAAACTTAATTTTTTCATAGCTTAAAATCCTTTAAATAAATTTATGTTTAATTTTATAATGATTTTCTAAATATTGGTTAAAAACCTTTTTTCAGCTTCCTTGCTAACTTGAGGAAAGCGGTCTAGGTATTCTAAATACGCAATAGCATATTTTCTTGAAAGATTAAAATGTTCTTTCATACTTTGCACATCAAGTTTTTGGTTTTTTAACAAATTTAGACATTCTTGCATTAGTTTGTCAAGGGCTTGTTTTTCGACAAAAAGATTGTGCGAAAGTCTTATGACTAGGGCTTTTTGCGTAAGTTTTTTGAGTATATCATCTCCGCTTTTTCTATCTAATTCTAAAAAGTCGTAAAGATTATAAGGTGCTTGGGGTTTTATGCCTTGTTTTTTTAAAATTTCATACATTTCATTATTGTTTTTTTCTTGAAGTTTTTCAAAATCTATGCCTTTTTTAAAATAACTTCCATTTTGAAAATTGAGTAAATCAGACAGCTGGTCTAAACCAAGCTTACAAAAGCTCTCACTCGCCCAAGCAATCCTTAAAGCCAAAGAATGTGCTGAAAGCATAGCATAAGGGTTTTTTTCAAGTATGAATTTTATAAATTTTTTAATCTCTTCTAAGCTTTGCAGCCTATAAACATTGAGATTTTTTTCATCGACAAAAACTTCATTCAATTCTTTTGCTAATTCTAAGGCTTTTTGATGGGAAAGCTTAAATCTTTGATAGCTTGAAAGTAAGCCAAAGCCGTATTTGTGCGTATCTTTTAAAAAAGAAAAAGCGGCTTTAAAATCTTTGTTTTTTAAAAACATTAAAAATTTATTTTTTTGTTCTTTTTTTAAAGGTTCGCTTAAGGGATTTAAAACTTTGCCACCCCCTACAACGCGATTATTTTGCAATAAAATAAAATTTTCATCAAAACTTAAAAACATATTTTTATCGAATTTACAATGCACGAAAAATTCATTATTTTCTAGTTTTTTTAAGATATTGAGTTTGCATTCGATTTGTTTTGAACCCACGCAAAAAATCATTTTGCTATTTTGTAAATTTTTTGCACTCACTAAGGCATCGCATTCTTTAAAGGCTTTAAAATAACCTTTTTTACTCAGCAAATAACCTTTTTTAAGCTCTTTGTAATCACAATTTAAGCTTAAGGCTACGCGGCTAGAAGCTTTGATTTGTTTTAAATTTGTATCGTGGTTTTGTATGTTTTTAACAAGAAGTTCTTTTTGGGTATCTAAGCAAATGATTTTTTCATTTAAGCCAATGCTTCCTTCATTAAGACTTCCTGTAACAATAGTGCCTACGCCCTTTAAAGAAAAAACCCTATCGATATAATAACGAAAAACAAGTCCTTCGTCATTTTCTTTATTTTCTAGGGTGTAGAGATAGTTTTTTAATTCTTCTATGCCTTGATTATTTTTTATACTTGTATGAAATACCTTCAAAATAGGACAATCAAGCTTTTTTAATTCATCTAAAATCAGCGAACTTTTTTTGTCTAAATCTTCACACAAATCGCATTTACTAAGCACTAAAATAATATTTTTAACATTGAGAATTTGTAAAATTTCTAAATGCTCTAAACTTTGCTCTTTTAAACCCTCGTTAATATCCACAACAAACAAACAAGCACTAAAGCCAAAAGCTCCACTTACCATAGTTTTAAGCAAATCTTTATGTCCGGGAACATCAATAAAAGAAAGATTTTTATCCCCTATTTTAAGATTTGAAAAGCTTAAATTTATAGTGATTTGTCTTTCTTGCTCTTCTTTTAAGGTATCGCCTTCAAAATCATTTAAAGCTCTAATAAGAGAAGTTTTTCCGTGGTCAATATGTCCTGCTGTGCCTATAATGACGGATTTCATAAGTTTTCCATTTGATTGATTTTGAAGATGAGTTTTTGAATTTCTTCTTCCCTTATCGTTCTAAAATCAAGGACAAATTCATCATTTTCTATGCGTCCTATGATGTTTTGACTTCTAAATTTATCTTGCAGCTTTAAAGCAGCTCCTTTAAAGGCTAAAACGCAAGTATCCAAACTTTTATCAGGCATAGAACCCCCACCTACTAAACTTTTACTTCTTTTTAACTCGCTTTGAAATTTCAATTCTTTTTGCGTTTTTAAAGCCTTTTCTTCTATAAAAGATAAATCATCATTTAAAAGTTTTAAGCTGGTGATTTTCTCATAATCCTTTTCTAAATAAGCCTTTAAGCTCTCGTTTAAAAAGGCTAGGGTAAGTTTATCCACTCTTAGCATTCTTAAGAGTTGATTTTGCCCAAGTTTTTCTATGAGTTCTTTTTTGCCAAGTATGATTCCAGCTTGAACGCTTCCAAAGAGTTTATCTCCGCTAAAGCTCAAAATATCGCATTCTTGCACAAGTTTTTTTATTTTGGGTTCATTTTTAATGAGTTTTTTGTTTAAATTTTCACACCAACCCGAACCCAAATCATAATAACTCAAAAGCCCCCTATCTTTTGCCAAGCAATGCAAGTCTTTGATATGAACTTCGCTGTGAAAACCCATAAGGGCAAAATTAGATTTATGTGTTTTTAGGATTAGGGCTGTGTTTTCATTGATAGCCTTCTCATAGTCTTTTAAATGGGTTTTATTGCTTGTGCCTACTTCAGTGAGTTTTACGCCCGCAGCTTTGATAACTTCAGGGATGCGAAAGCTTCCTCCAATTTCCACAAGCTCCCCCCTTGAGCTTATAATTTCTTTATCAAAGCAAAGAGAATTTAGCACCAAAAAAACAGCTGCGGCGTTGTTATTTACCACTAAAGCTTCTTCACATTCAAAAAGCATTTTAAGCTTTTCAAGCACTAAGGCATAGCGAGAACCCCTTTTG
Source organism: Campylobacter parajejuni (assembly GCF_046764905.1). NCBI lineage: Bacteria > Pseudomonadati > Campylobacterota > Epsilonproteobacteria > Campylobacterales > Campylobacteraceae > Campylobacter > Campylobacter parajejuni. The sequence continues at coordinate 48,694 of NZ_JBKORB010000007.1, read as the reverse complement.
CCGCTTTGCAAATTAAATTCTATATTAGAATAATTACAAAGCACCTCTTCACACGCCCTATAAAGCTCTTTATCAATCACACTTCTGCCAAGATTAGTGTGTATAACCACTCCGCTTGCATTAATGACACTTTGTAAGTCTTTTTGGTAAAAGGCTTTGATTTCTTTTTGAATTTCTAAAAGCAAATTTTCTTTGGAACTTACATTTTGAGTGTTATTTTCTTTAAATTTGGACACAACTTTTTTGCAAAAGAAAGCCTTGATATAAAAGGGATGGGATTTTAAACTTTCATCATTGATAAGGGTGTTAATTTGTGGAAAAGTTTTTAATTTGTTCATCTTAAGCCTTAAGAAAATATTGGGTTATTTTAACATAGAATTTACAAAATGATGTTTTTAAGGAAGATAATGCAAGATTTTGTTTATGTGAAAAATGATGTTTTAATCCCTTTGCCTGATATGATTGAAATTTTAGAGCAAACAAGCGATAAGGAAGTATTTATTTGCAATGATAAAAATCAAAAAGCACAAATTTACGCCCCTGAGATTAATTTTTATCTTAAAAATTCTCAAGATTCAATTTTAGAGCAAGGCAAAAATGTTTTAAAACTTTATGAAGCTAGGGCAAATGCTTATGATTTGGGACTTGATTTAGAGCAAAATAAAAAAGTGCAAAACCGCATTATTTTAGTTGATAGTGATGCTAAAACAATGGAGTTTTTAAAAGAGCGGGGTTTTAGGGTCATTGCTTTAAAGAGTGCTGAAATTTTAGCCGTTTTTGGAAGTGTGGGTGAGCTTTGTGCTGTGGTTTTAAATCAAGGCGAAGAGTTAGAACTTGATTTTGATTTTTTGCTTTTTAAGGCTGAAGATTTAAAGGCTGTGCGTAAGGATTTTACAAGACAAAGTGGGTGTTATAATCTTTTAACTTTCAAAAATCTTGAAGAATTATTAGAATTTTTACAAAGCAAAAGTCCAAATTATACTTATAAAACTTATATTACTTACAATGCTAGTGTGTGCCAATATCATCAAAGACGCAGTGAGCATTGTGCTAAATGTGCTGAAATTTGCCCTACAACAGCGATTTTAAAAGATGATGAAAAAAAACATTTGGAATTTTCACAAATTGATTGTTTGGGTTGTGGAGGATGTATTAGCGTGTGTCCTAGTGGTTCGCTTGATTATGCTCCTATGCCAAGGACGAGTTTTTTTACACTTTGTGGGTTTTATGAAGATAAGAAGGTTTTGATTGTCCCTAAAAAAATGCCTTTGGAAAATTTAAATTTTAGCTTACCAAAAGATGTTTTGCCTTTTATGATAGAGGGCGAAAAATGGCTTTCGGCTACGCATTTTTTGGCACTTTTGCAAAGCAGTGGGGCAAATTTGGTTTTTTATACGGATTTTGTATCTCGTGGTAGTGATGAGGCTACTGTGCTTTTAAATACTTTTTTTGAAAGAAAATTTGGAAAAAAAGCCGTTTTTATCGCCAAAGATGAAAAAGAATTGCAAAATGTTTTAAAAGAGCAAGAATTCATAGAAAATTTGAAATTTGATTTTCATAACAATACCCTAACTACAAGGGAAAATTTCGCCCAAAGAATGCAAAAAATGATTGCAAATGAAGATTTTGGCAGTATGGAAAGTGGTGAGTGGTTGCGATATGGTAAAATAGAGCTTAATCCTAACACTTGCACCCTTTGTCTTTCTTGCGTGGGTGCTTGTAATGTGGGTGCTTTAGTCGCTGATGCTAAAGAAAATGCTTTGAAATTTAATGCCGCACTTTGCACGACTTGTGGGTATTGTGAGTTAAGTTGTGCTGAAAAAGATACTTTAAAGCTTGTGCGTAGTGGAATGGAGTTTAGACCTGCTTATTTTGAGTATCAAGTGATGGCTAAAGATGAACTTTTTGCCTGTATAGAGTGTGGCAAGGAATTTGCAACTAAAAAAGCCGTAGAAAAAATAGCCAATTTAATGAAGTCTAAGTTTGGCAACGATGAGGATAAAATCAAAACACTTTACTGCTGTGCGACTTGTAAAGCAAAAGTAATGCTTGGAGCAAAAAAATTTGATTAGAGCCAATTTTGTCACCCCGAAACTCGTTAGAGTTGAAGCAATCTGCTTAAATTCTAAGTATAGATTGCCACGAAGCTTGACAGCTTCTCGCAATGACAATATTATCACGCTTTGCCTTGTAAAGCTCACAATGACACCATAATTCTCACACCCTTATATCCACACTTTTATTTTGTAAATTCTTTTGAGTAAGGATTTGATTTGCTTCATTATCATCACTTATTTTTATACCCAAAAGAAGTTCTAATTCTTTAGCCTTATTAAAGCTATTTTCTAAAAGCTTTTTTAGGAATTCATTGCTTATATTATTATCTTTATAAGTTTCTTTATTTTTGCTTTCTGCTTGAATGGCTTTGAAGGGTTTTTCACTTTGTTGAGTGATAATTTCATCATCACTAGAAAGCAACATTTTATCGCCCATAGCCATTTCGTATTCTTTCACAAATTCATCGTGTCTTTGCTTAAAATCTATGTATTTAGTTTTAAACTCATCTAAGCTTAAATCTTTACTTATAAGTGCGTCAAATTCTTTATAAAATTCATCTGCTTTTTTGATGATGTCGTAGCCTAAATGAAACATCTTAGAATAAGAAACAAAAAAACCTAACATCATTTTCTCCGTAGTTGGGTCCCATTTTGTATAAGCAGGATTAAAATCTTTTAAAGGGGATTTTTCTATTTTATTGGGGTCTTTTAAAGCATTTGACTTCATAAAGTTGTTAAATTCTTGCATATCTTTTTTGCTAATACTTTCATCAAGTCCGAATATTTTGGGATTATACTCAAATTTTTTTCCACGATAAGGCAAAGCACCTTCTCCTGTTATAACGGCTACTCCGTGTTTGTTGATTTTAAAGTCAATATTTTTATCTTGTTTAAAATTTGAAGTGTTATAATCATAGTTTAAATTTGAGTTTAGGCTATTTATCATTTTTATTCCTTGCAAATCATATCGGCAAAGTAACCTAGTAGCTTAATATTTATTTTGTTTCTTTTTGCCATATATTTTTAAAACCACTATGAATAAAATAATGAAAAGGCTTTAGGGTTATTTTACACTCTACACCTTCATATCCAAAGACCTTTTGACTTTGTTTTCATTATTTAAGAGCAATTTTAAATGTTTGCCTATAACTTCTTCTATAAGCTCCATAATGCTTTTGCCATTATTATCTTGCGGACTTTTAAGCTCTTGCATTTTTTCTTTAAAGCTTTGAATATCAGTGTCATTCATAGCTTCTAAAAAAGTTGCGACAGCCTTAGGATTTGTCAAATTTAAAGTTCCACTCAGTGCTTTATCCAAAGAATTCACTTCACTTTGGCTTAAGCTCTCATCAAGTCCTTGAATTTTGCCCCATATAGTTGTTTCGCCGGAAATAAGGGGTTTAGGAGTTATTCCCGTATGAACATTTTTGCTTAAAAACCCCACTAAAAGCCCTGCTTTTGTTAATTTTCCATTCTCATCTGTGTATTGCTTCGCATCTATTTTAAAATAGCCCTTGCTTAAAATATTTGTATCAAAGGGCTTTGGAGTGCTACCTTGCTCATTATCCATAGTGAAAAAACTAGGAACTATACTTTCATTACTAGAAATATTTTTAAAACCCCCACTTTGCGAAATTTGCTTTACTTCATCATAGGAATACAGCTGTTTAACTTCGCCACTTTGCTTGTCTATTCTGTAATTTTGTGGAAAATAATTTGCCAAATCTTCCTTGCTAAAGCTCTGTTTTGAAGAAAGCTCATGAGATTTTTCTAAAAGCTGAGAGACTATTTTATAAGCATTGCCTAAGGTTTTGGCTATATCTATGTTTTTATAGCTTTGAAAAGTGCCATTAGCTTCCGTTTTAAGAAAGCTTTGCATAGTGCTTGAGTGGATTTTATAATCTTTTGGAATTCCTGCTGCTTCATTAAAATCACTTGTAAAATAGCCCTTATTATCCACCTTATAACCTAAAACTTCATTCTTAGAATTTTGACGATTTAAAGCAATGTTAGAATTATAAGAACCAAAATTAACGCTTAACATTTTAAAAACCCATTCCATTTTTCAGTTGTTGTTCGTATCTGTATGGCATTTCTCTAACAATAGAATTGCTACCCAAATTAGAATTAATCTTATATACTCTATTCAAGGCTGAGTTTTTTACACCCGGGCTTGTATCGCTTAAAGCACCCCTAGTTACCTTAGCTAAAAAACCTTCAGCAAAGGCAGAACTAACCAATAAAGTAAAAATCTTTTTCATTTAAAATCCTTAGCTAAATTATTTTGCAAGTTCCTTAAAACTACCATCGGCTTATTAAAGATTAAAATTCGCACTAATTAGATGAATTTGTGTGAAATAAATTAAGCAGATATATCTAAAAGCTTGTCATTTTTGTTCTTAATATCTGTATCTAGAACATCGTTGGTGTCTTTTTTTACTTCAACTTTTTTTATATCTTTTTCTTTTTCTTCCTGTTTTTCCATTAGCTTTAGAGTATCGTATATTGCATGACACTCCTTTGGCATACACTCGTGGAAACGGCGATTAGAATTTAAAAAAGCCATCATTTAAAGTAGTATCCATATCTATAAATTAATTGACGCCCAAATTTTTCTCTTTTTGTCGAGATATTCATTTTTTTCATTTTCCACTCCTTAAAAATTATTCTATACTGAAATAATTGTAGATTATATAAAATTAATTAAAACTTAAGAATTAAAAAATTTACTTCAATTAGGTAAAGTTTAGAAACAAAAAGTTACCTTTAGTAAAAACTAAAAAGTTTTAAAGTTTCTTATGTAGTTTTAATAAGCAAAAAAATACTATTTATTAGGGTGAGAAAAATATAGAAGACTTACATTGATTTAAATCAAGTGTGAAATTTAAATCTGTTTTTATTACAAAAGGTTTTGAGCCTAAGTCCGTCATTGCGAAGCCTTTGGGCTGAAGCAATCTGCTTTAATTTTTGGTATAGTTTGTTTCGTTTCACTCGTAATAACGGATAGCATTGTCACCCCGAAATTTGGTTAATCAAATTGAAGTAATCCCTTTAAATTTAAGAGCAGACGCAAAGGCTGATGGATTACTCTTGCGACTTCTCGCAATGACGATAAAGTCCGAACTACCGCTTTAGAATTTAAATCCCGCACTCAGTTTAGAGCCGATGTTATAGTCTTTATTTGTAAATTCCTGCCTTAAATCAAAGCCGAAAAAATAATTCCTAATTTCCCAGCTATAAGCCAAACTCAAAAGAAACAAATTCTTATCCAAATGATAATTTTGCGTAAAAAGCTCATCGCTAAAGTCTTTAAAAGCTACCTTATTTTTAAAAACCTTGCCACTTAGTCTTCTTTCATAAGCAAAAAGGGCATTAATTTGAGAAAAATCATACTCATAGCTCGTATTTACGCCTAGCATTAGGGTGTTGGTATTGTGATTTACTTTTTGATAAGACTTTGAAAAAATACCATCATTTTCCTTAAAAGCACCCTGATGAATGAGAGTATGGGTAAAATAATAAAAAGGCGCAATATTAAAAGCATAAAAGCTAAAATCCTTAGCCAAACCCAAACCCCCGCTTAAAACGACATTATCATAACTCGCATCAAAGCTCTGTGTGCTAGCATAAAGCCTTCTTTGCATATCGTTTTTTCCATAAGCCAAAGCCAAACCACCTAAGAAACGAAAATACTCCAAATCCGCATTAAGATTTGCACCAAGATTAAAATGATTGCTCTTAAAATCCGCTTCGCTAAATTCAAGCTTTGAGCGAGCTATATTCGCACTGAGATTAAGCACGGAATTAGAGCCTAAGGAATTTGCCACGCCAAATTCAAAGCCTGTGAGTGTGCCATCATAATCCTTGCCATTATATTTTTTAAAATGAGGCGCAAGATAAAAAAGATGATTTTTTTCTTCTTCATAAAAATCAAAAGGCACATCGCTTAAAAGACTGGCAAATAAAACGGGTTGCGAAGCTGTTTTAAAGGATGAGAGATTAGAAAATAAATTATTTTGCACGAATTTTTGCTGTTCGTTGATAAATTCAACATTATTATGCAAATAAGCATTAGAATCAATGCTTCTTATACCCGCTTCATAGTCCTTAGCATTAGCCGTATCTAAAAAGCCAAAATAATTCTCATAAGCTTGAGTTAAATTAGCACTGGAGCGGATTTTTCTAAGCACTGCTCCTGCGGTGCTGTTAGGGGTATTGTAAGCATTAGGTTTAAGCTCAGGGATAATGTCAAGCTTATTGATACTTAATTTATCCTCATCTAACACAAAATCAAGAGAATTGCTATCTAGCACCCCCACAGAGCTAAAATGATGAAGGCTGTTTTTAAGTCCCCCAAGCTCTATGGTTACAGGCTTTTTAGCAGGATAAAATTCGCCTTGAAGGGGTAGGTATTCTAGCTTACCGCTTTTTATATCATATGAACTTGCTATAAGCATAGAATTTCCCCTTGTATCAAAATCAAGTTGCAAACTACTATCAGCACCTTCTTGGCTATAAGTCCCGCCTACGCTAAGATGGCTTAAGTCTTCCTTGCCCGGTCTTACTATGCCTTCATTGTGTAAATTCTTTTCTATCTTGCCATCTCCACTAAGCTTCGCACCCTTTTCCACATAAACATTGCTTAGGGTAATAGTCCCACCGCTTTTATCAGGCTTTAACACAAGTTTCATATGCCCTTCTTTGACTAGGGTGGGGGCTTTGTAGTTTAAATTTCCTGTGAGTGTAAGGGTGGATTGTCCCTTTTTGATAAAACCCGCATCAAAACTACTATCAAGCTCAAAAGGAGCATTAAAAGCAGTAGCTAAATGATACTTATCATCCCATTTTCTTTGATTAATATCATTGCTAAATACAGCGTCAGTATTTTGCGTATCTAGAGTATAATAAGCTGCCTTAGCTTCGTTTTTATAAACCAGCAAGGAATCATCATTTAGGCGGTTAATATCGATTAAAGCAAGTCCTTGCATAGCTTTTTTAGCGTCTAAAATGCCTTGTCCAAAGACCTGTTCTTTGCTAAGACTTATCCTGCCATTAGTGCCTTGATGGGTGTTAGGCTTGGCTAAAAATTCATTAATCTCCGCATCGCTATAACCACTATCTTTTAAGTCTTTTTTAAGAGTAGCTTCATCATTTGGCACAGGAGAATCAATATAAACTATGGTGTAAAGCTGAGTGTTGGTATCTAAACGAGTGAGTTTAACGGTGAGTTTAGGAACTAAAAAATCATTATTTGCCGTGCTTAAAAGCACATCTGCAATTTGTTTGCCGTCTAAAAAAGGATATTTTTCACTCACTAAGGCTGCTACCCCACTTACAAAAGGAGCTGCCATAGAAGTGCCGTTTTTGCTAGTGTAGCCATTATCTGCTGAATTAGCAGAGCTAATATCATAGCCCGGTGCCATTAAGGAAAAAAGTGTTGAGCCTTGAAAGGCATTGCTGAAATCTGCTACACCCTTGCTTGAAACTTCCCATTTTGAACCATTTTGCTTAATATTCGCAGAATCTAAAGCCCCCACAACAAGCCACGAAGGCAAATCGCCATTGTAGTAGGGATAAAGTGGAGCAAGTCCGGCTGAGAGCATACCCTCATTACCCGCTGCAAAGACGGATAAAACATGTCTTTCATCGGCTAGTTTTGTCAAAGAAGAGATGGGGGTTTTGGTTGAAGAAGCTATTTGTAGGACAAATTGTTCTACTTGATTGATATTATTTACCAAATCACTAATAACGCCTTGGTCTATTTTTTTATTTTGAAAAGGGAAATAATTATAGCCCCAGCTGTTATTAATGATTTTTACTTCGCTTTTATCCTTGAAATAATCATAAGTGTTAATAGGAGTTCCACTTGAAACTGTACTGGCAAGAGAGTAAAAATGAGTATCATAAGCTACCCCATAAGGCGTAGAAGGGTTTTGAAATTTACCCACAGCTATACCTGCTACATGAGTGCCGTGTGTTTCTTGCTGAAAATTGGGTGTATAACCCACAGGTAAAGCCTCGCCTAAAAAATTATCCTTAAGGCTAGGATGGTCCTTTTTAATAGGAGAATCAAGAATGCCTATAACCACACCCTTGCCACTAAAGCCCTCATTATGCACATCTTGAAGATTTATGAGCTTAAAATTAGCATTGGCAAAGCAAAATTCCAAGCTAAAAACTAGGAAAAAAGCGGCTTTTGACAGGGGTTTGATTTTTTTTATAAAATTTATCATTTTTTCTTTCATTTTATTACCTTTTTTGTTATTTTTGTAAATCGACAAAAATGGGACTAAATTTAATTCTAGCTAAATTATAACAAATAATGCTTTAAATAAGGATATTTGAGCCTAAGTCCGTCATTGCGAAATTTGACTTGTCAAATTGAAGCAATCCCTTTAAATTTTTAGTATAGTTTGCTTTGGCGATAAATCGCCTCGCAATGACAATATTATCACGCTTTGCTTTGTAAAGTTCGCAATGACGGGTAGGGTATGGCTTGTTTGAAGATTTGAGCACCTTCAAACCCAGTTTTATAAATAAATAAAGAACAAAAATATATTTTTCAAATTTGATTTTCTAATTTTTCTTTATTTGTCAGTTTGCTATCGAATTTTATGACAAGATTTTTGGAATTTTTATAAATATCTACAACGCCCAAATTTTGACTAAAACTTGTGAAATTCAAAGGTGTTTCTAAAGGCAAATAGAGATTTTTAAATTCGGCAGGGTTTTTTAAGAAAAACAAGGCTACAAGCCAAAATAGGGCTAAAATCACTAAAATAATCGCCAAAAAATTCAAAGCATCCAAGTGCAAAAATATCCCACCTACAATACCGCCTATGAAACTTCCACCATATCCAAAGGCATTAAATAGCCCTAAGGCTGCACCTTTTTCATGAACTTTGCAAAATTTAGAAGCACAGCTTTGCATAATGGGTTCGTGTAAGTTAAAGCCTATGAAAAAAATCACCACAGCTACGATAAAAAATTCCATAGAATGACTAAGAGCAAAGAAAACATAAGAAAGTATGAAAAAAACCACCCCTAAGAGTAAAATTTGCTTTGCTAAACCCCTTTTTTCGCCCAAACTCCCAGCAAAACCCATAGCGATAAAACCCGCTATCATAGAAGTGCTATAAACAATCCAAAGCTTATTTGCCTCAAAGCCTAAATGCTGAACTAAAATAATAGGAATGCTTAAAAAAGCTATGCTCATAAGCATTTTTTGCATAAAATTAGTCAGGTTCATAAGGGCTAAATTTTTTTGTTTAATAAGATGAAAAAAAGGAGTTTTTTCATTTTCGTGAGTGATTTTGTTTTCCTTAGGCACAACGCTATAAAGCAAAAGTATGCACAAAAGCGACAAAGCCGCACTCAAATCAAAAAGACTAGATAGTCCCCATTTCGCACTCATCAAAGGAGAAATCACCATAGAAGCTGCAAAACTAAGTCCTATGAAAGAACCCATAATCGCCATAGCTTTAGAGCGATTTTCTTCTGTGATGAAATCACTTATCATTGCCGTAGCCACAGCCCCAATGGCTCCTGCACCTTGAAGCATTCTGCCTAAAAGCATAGTGTAAATATTATCCGCAAAAGAACAGACTAAAGAGCCTATTATGAAAATAATAAGCCCTAAAAGCATAGTTTTTTTACGACCGATTTTATCGCTTAAAATTCCAAAAGGCATTTGTAAAATCATTTGAGTTAAAGCATAAACACCCACTAAAAGCCCTACTAAAAATTCATTGGCACCTTCGAGTTTTAAAGCATAAAGGCTTAAAACGGGCAAAACGATAAAAAGCCCAAAAAATCTTGTTCCAACGATGAAGGATAAGGGTAAGACATTCTTTAGCATTATCAATTTCCTATTAAATTTGAAAGTTAAATATGGGATAATTTTACTATGAAATGGATTAAGTGTTGATTAATAAAAATGGAGCTTTTGATATTTAAAAGCTAGGCACAAGGATAAATTTTATAAAATCATATTTTTGTTGTTGATATTATTTTGGAGTTTTTATTTATGAAAATCATCTTAGCCACAAGCAATCCACATAAGGTTTTAGAGCTAAAAGAGCTTTTGAAAGATTTTGAAATTTATACTTTTGATGAGTTTTTAACTCCTTTTGAGATTGAAGAAAATGGAAAGAATTTTAAAGAAAATGCTTTGCTTAAAGCAAGAGCGGTTTTTGAAGCTTTGGATGAAAAGCAAAAAAAAGATTTTATCGTCTTAAGCGATGATAGCGGTCTTTGCGTGGATGTGTTAGAAGGAAGACCGGGGGTTTATTCTGCACGCTTTAGTGAGCAAGGAGATGATAAAAATAACCGCATTAAGCTTGTAAGTGAGATGGCAAAAAAGGGTTTTAAGGAAAGCAAGGCTCATTATGTCGCTTGTATTGCTTTAGTGGGTTTAATGGGAGAATTTAGCACACACGGCATTATGCACGGACGCGTGATAGATACGCAAAAAGGTGAAAATGGCTTTGGCTATGATGCGCTTTTTATCCCAAAGGGTTTTGATAAAACCTTAGCCCAGCTTAGTGCTGATGAGAAAAATAGCATTTCCCATCGCTTTAAAGCTTTAGAGCTTGCAAAAATCATTTTAAAAATTTTAAATTAAAGGATAAGAATGAAGAATTTTTTCAAATATATGGCTATTCTTGTTTTAGCTTATGCTGTTTATGTGGGTTTGCAGAGTTGGTTTTCCTAGAATAAAGGCTAATTAAAAAGCTTGGAAGCAAAAACAAGCTCCCACCTAGAAGCAAAATCATTACAAAAATAGTTAAAATTCCAAAATAAATCGTAGGGATAAAATTACTACTCATCATAATGCTAAAGCCCAAAACTATGCTAATAGTAGTATAATAAAGTGCTGAACCTATGCTAAGGTGAGAGTTTATAATGGCTTTTTCTAAGCTATTGTTTTTAAGCTCTTCTTTGAAGCGGTAAATATAGTGCAAGGCATCATCTACACCTATACCTATGGCAATAGCAGCTATGGTAATGCTCATCATATCTAAAGGAAGTTCTAAAAATCCCATAAGGGCAAAGACTACGCTTAAAGGGATGATATTGACTAATATAGCAATGAGAGCAAATTTTAAATCCCTAAAAACAAGGATAAAAAGTATAAAAATAGCTAAAATCACAAAAACAAGTGTATCAAATTGCGAAGTAAAAAGACTTTGGAGCATATTATTATAAAGCACCATTATGCCTGTGATTTGAACTTCTACGCCTTCATTTTTTACAAGTTCATTAAGTTCTTTTTTTAGCTCTATTAAAAACTCATGGCGTCTTAAATTCACATCAGAATCAACCATACGCATACTAAAACGCAATTCGTTATTTTCTATGCTTACAAAGGGTGAGAGTAAGTCTTGCTTAAATTGAATAGGCAAATTTTCATTTAAAAACGCAAGGGCAAAATCATCTAAATCTTTTCCATCATTGATATTTTTTCCTAAGGTTAAAAGGCTATTAAGACTTAAAACTGAGCCTACAAATTCTTTATTTTCTAAAAATTCATGGACTTTTTTCGCAATGCGTGTTTTTTTGGAGTCAAACCAATAAGTATCTTGTTTAGCTAAATTTTCAAATTCACTTTCAAAACTATCAAAGCTATCACTTGTATTTTGATTGTTTTTATTATCTGGGAAACGAATGATAACTTCTAAAGGCAAGGTTCCTCCTAAATTTCTATCAATAACCAAAAGCCCTTCTTTAATCTCACTACCATCTTTGAAATAATTCACAAAGGAATTTTCGACCCTGAGTTTTGAAATGCCTATTAAAGCTAAGATTATAGCAAGAACTGAAATTCCATAGATTAAGCGTCTTTTTTTAGGGTTAAGAGCGCTCTTAGCACAAAAGGCTAAAAGATTAAATTTAAACTCTTTTTTAGGGTAAGTTTTTGGTTTTAAAAGAACTAAAATACTTGCTAGAAATAAATAACTAAAAACAAGAGCCAAGCCTATACCTATACTCATCATAATGCCTAGTTTTATGATAGGCTCGATATGAGAAAGGATTAAAGAAAAAAATCCTATCATAGTTGTAAGGATAGCGTAAAAACTGGGATTTGCTTTGGCTAGTAGGCTACTTAGCACTATGCGTTCTATTTTGGCTTTGGGGTGGAGCCTGGTGCTTTGGATAAAATGTGTGATTAAATGAACAACTACACTTAAGGTGATGATTAAAACCAAAGCAACATAATTTGATGAAATCACTGTGATTTGAAAATTTAAAAGAGCAAAAACCCCACTTGTAGCACTTAAACTTATAAAACAAATAAAAAGAGGCAAAAAAACAAAACGCCAAGAGCCAAAAAAATAATAAAGCGCAAGTCCTAGCAAAAACACAAGAGAAACGCCATAAAGCACAAGATCAGATTTTATATAGCTTATCATATCATCAGCAATCATACTCACACCACCAAGATAGAGTTTGTCTTTGTTTGTTTCATATTTTTTAACTATGCTTTTAATAGCATCTAAGCTTTGTTTTGTGATAACTTTTTGCTTGTCTTGATGTTCTTTTATGGCAAGGCGAATTTGTTCTTTTTCTTTTTGATTTGTGGCTAGGTCGCGTTTTTGTATAAGTTCATTATAAATCACATCAGGTTTTAAGTAAATAATCACTCCTGTTATTTTTCCATCTTTTGAGATAATATTGTTTTTATAAAAGGGGCTATTTAAAATTTCATTTTGGGCTTTTGTGCGGTTTATGTCTTGGCTTTGTATGTTTGGGATATTTTTCAAAAGTTCTTTTAAATCCGTATTTTGTGAGCTTTGGAGTAGGGGAGCATTGATAATGCTAAAAATGCGTTCTACTAAAGGCACTTGCTCTAATTCTTCGTGGAGTTTTTTTAATTTGGCTAAATTTTCATTTGAAAAAGGTTCTTCACCGTAGGGTTTGAAAGCTAAAAGTAAAAAATTATCGCTTTTATAATGTTTTGAAATCTCCCTAAAAGTTTTTAAATCCACATCATCTTCTAAAAGCAAACTTTCAGCACTTGCATCTACACTAAGTTTAAAAGCAAAAAAGCTCAAAAACAGACATACAAACAAGGTTCCAAAAAAAGTGCTTTTTGGATGAGAAATAAAAAATTTTAAAAGCTTGGCAAGCATTATTCTATGACTATGTTTTGAAGCTTTTGAAGTAGGGCGTCAAAGCCTTGATTGGCTAAAATATCTCCAAATTGTGAGCGGTAGGTTTGCACTATGCTGACGCCTAAAACATCTACATCATAAATTAGCCAGTCGTTATTATCATTGTAAAATTTAAAAATGATATTTTTTTCTTCCCCATCTACTACCATAGAAGTGTTTAGAAAATAGCGTTTTTCATTCTTTAATTCCCCAGCTTTGACTTTTAAAACTTGGTCTTTATAAAGGCTTAATTTATCAGTAAAGCTTTTTTTAAGACTTGCTTCAAAGGCTTGAGTGAATTTTTCTTGTTCTTCCTTGTTTAATGTAGAATAATTTTTTGAAAGACTAAGTTTTGCCATAAGTTTATAATCCATAATACTATCAAAAAGTTTAAAAATGCTTTCAGCAACTTGTTTTTTATCTTCTTTGCTATTTTGTAAAAGCCTTAAGCTTTCATCGATATTTTTTTGCATAGTGCCAGAAATTTCATTCAGTTGTAAGGCAAAAGCATTAAGTAGTAAAACTAAAATTAAGCCTATTTTTTTCATTATTTTCCTTTATTTGCTAAGTTCATTGCGTCTTTGCTCATAAGCATCACGCAAGAAGGGATATAAATTAGGGGTATTATGATAAATTTCATCAATTTCATCAAGTGCGAAACTAAGTTCATTGCCAAAGCCATAAGCACTCACAGCAATACTTAGCCAATTAGGCTCAATATAAGCTGTAGGGATTGCATACCAAAGTGCAGGTAGGCTTAGAGTGTCTCTTAAATTGCTAGGTCCTAGCACAGGCAAGACAATATGAAAACCGCTTCCCACGCCCCAGTGTGCCAAAACGGTTCCTAAGTCCGCAGGATGTTTTTTAAGTCCCATTTTAGACGCCACATCTCTAAGCCCACCAAAACCCATAGTGGTATTGGCTACAAATCTTTTAAATTCCTCTCCTGCATTTTCGAATTTAAATTGCAAAACATTAGCTACAAAACGCAAAGGAGCAAGTAAATTATCAAAGAAATTTCTTGCTCCCACTCTAAAAAATTCAGGAGTGATGGTGTTGTAAGTCTTTAACATAGGACGCAAAGCATAATCATACAAAGCCACATTAAAATCTGTCATAGCCCTGTTATATCCCAAAAGCGGGTCGCTTACTTGATAGCTTTGATATTCTTGCTCAAAATCATCTAAATTCTGCTCTTTAGCAAAGGCAAAAATAGCAAAAAAAAGCAAGATGAAAGATATAATTTTTATTTTCAAACCAAACCCCTAAAAATTTTAAAAATAAAATTGTAGCAAATTTTTAATCAATATTTATATCCCAGTAAAAATCCACCCATTCTTTGGCTTCTTTGACCTTAAATTCGGGCTCTAAAAGGGCAGTTTTTTTATAAAAAATCGTTGCGATTTTTAACTCAATATGGGGAAATTTTTCAAGCAAAACTCTTTTTATTTCTGCTAAACTTTCTCCACTATCTACTATATCATCAATGAGTAAGATTTTTTTGTGCTGACTTAAATCGGGTATGTTAAAGATTTCAATAGTATCGAGTTTTTTTGTATCATCATAATGAATAGAATTTAAAGCAAAAAGCTGACGCGTTTTTAAAGCCACTGCTAAAGAATGTCCTAAACTCATCCCCCCTCTTGCTATGGCTAAAAGCACATCAGGATTAAAGTCTTTTCTAAGCTCTTTAGCAAGAATTTTTACATCTTCTTTAAATTCTTCATAGGAGTAAAATATCATTATATATCCTTATTTATTGTAATGCTATAAGTAAAAAATTACCCAAAGATAGCAAACTTAAAACTATAATGCCAAGATTGATTTTATCCCATTCGCGTTTAAAAATTCTTACAAGCAAATAAGAAAGAAAACCAAAAGCAAAACCTGTGGTGATTGAGTAGGTAAAAGGCATCATAATGATGGTAAAAAAGCTTGCTACGGCTATGGCACTATCTTTAAAATCTATATTTTTAACTTCCATAAACATCAAAATCCCCACCATCACAAGCACAGGATATATTGCATTTGCAGGAATGGCTTTAAAAAGTGGTAGTAAAAAAAGCGTAAAAGCAAAGCAAATAGCTACAACTAAAGCCGTAAGTCCTGTCCTTCCACCGCTTTCAACTCCTGTGGTGCTTTCAACAAAGGCAGTAACTGTAGAAGTTCCCGTTATTGCTCCTAAGGCTGATCCAGTGGCATCTGCCATTAAAGTTTTACTTAGTTTTTTTTCTCCGTTTTTTGGGTCATCAAAAATCTTTCCCCTTTCGCCTACGCCCGTGATAGTTCCTATGCTATCAAAAAGTTGAGTGATGAAAAAAGTTAAAATTATAGGTATCATAGTAATGTTTAAGGCACTTTTGATATCGAGTTGTAAAAAGATGGTTCCTAATCCATTTTCCATGCCAAAATTAGGCAGGGAAAGAATTTGTGTAGGAAAGCTTGCATTGTTTAAATGAAAAGACCAAGCGATAATAGAACTTATTAATACCCCTAAAATAAAAGCCCCGCGAAGTTTTATAGCCCAAAAAAAGACGATTAAGGCAAGGGTAAAAATTCCAAAAAGCACAGATGGATTTTTGAAATTTCCTAGACTGACTAAGGTGTCTTTATTGTGTGCTATTACACCCATTTGACTTAAACCTAAAAAAGCTATAAAACAGCCCAAACCTGCACAAATTGCAAGTCGTAAATCTTTAGGAATATTACGGATAACCCAAAGGCGAAAGGGAGTAAAAGAAAGTATGAGAAAAATAATGCTTGAGATAAAAACCGCTCCTAAGGCACTTTGCCAAGGAATATTTTGACCCAAGCAAACTGCAAAGGTAAAATAAGCATTTAAACCCATTCCAACGCTCATAGCCACTGGAGTGTTAGCAAAAAAAGCATTAAAAGTGCTTGCAACTATGGTAATTATAGCTGTTGCGGTGATTAAAGCTTCTATGGGCATACCTGTGTGGCTTACTATGCTAGAATTTACAGGAATGATATAAACCATAGCCAAAAAAGTTGTAAGACCTGCTATAATTTCAGTTTTTAAATTCGTGCCATTTTCCTTAAGTTTGAAAAAATTCATTATGTTTCCTTAGTAGCTTTTTAGTTCATTATAAAGACTATCGCGCTCAACAGGGATAAGATTTGAAGTTTTTATCATATCGATAAAAGTTTTTAACTTCGTGCCTTTAGCAGATTTGGCTCCGCCTGCACTTTGTATGCTTTCTTTTTCTATGGTGCCATCTAAATCATTGGCTCCAAATTCTTGTGCTACCATCGCTAAATTTAAAGTCATTGTCGCCCAGTAAGCTTTGATATTTTTGATATTATCAAGCACCAAACGAGAAATGGCTAGGGTTTTTAAGATTTCTTCGCTATCAACAAAATTATCTGTTTGTATAAAGCTATTATCCCTTTGCCAAACCAAAGGAATGAAGGCATTAAAACCCCCTGTTTCATCTTGTAGTTTGCGAAGTCTTAGTAAATGGTTGATTCTGTGATGTCTTTTTTCTATGTGTCCAAAAAGCATAGTCGCATTGCTTTGCTTACCTTTTTTGTGCCAAAGGCTGTGAATTTTAAGCCAGTTTTCACTGCTTACCTTGCCGTGGCAAATTTTTTTACGCACTTCTTCATCGAAAATTTCAGCCCCACCACCGGGCATAGAATCTACGCCATATTCAAGCATTTTTTCTATCACTTCTTCATAGTCTAGCTTCCATCTACGATGGAGAAAATCCACTTCAGCAGCTGTCATTGCCTTGATGTGTATGTGGGGGTATTTTTCTTTTATCATTTTAAAGATTTCTAAATACCATTGCCAAGTGGTGTCTTTATTGTGTGCTGAGACTATATGCACTTCTTTGGTGCCGCGTTTTGCAGTATCGGCTACGATTTGCATAATTTCTTCGTGGCTCATCAAATAAGGATTTGGGTTTTTGCGGTGTGCCGAAAAAGCACAAAATTTACAGGTATCCGCACAGATATTGGTCGGATTAATGTGGCGATTGATATTAAAATAAACTTTTTTTCCGTGCAGCTTTGTGCGTTTTTGGTGAGCGTATTTGCCTAAGGTAAAAAGGTCTAAATCCCAAAGCCTATTTGCTTCTTCTTCGTTTAATCTTTCTTCATTTTCAAGTTTGCTAAGTAAATTTTTCATTTGATTTCGCTTTTTTGTTTTTGTAAAGAAGCATTATAATTTTTGCTTACTGAAAAAAAGTTTATAGCAAAAGCCAAAATAAAAGATATTTTTGTTAGTATTATTTTTTCAAAGTATGAAGCAAAGAGAGCAAAAATTTGTTAAATAAAGAATTAGAACTTTTTAAAAAAAACCTTAGCTCCTATACCCAAAGTTGTAGGAAATTTTTTCTTAAACAAGGAGCGTTTAGTCTGTATCATTCTAAAAATATGGATAATTTCATAAAAAAAGCTTACGATATTGTGCTTAAAGAATGTTTTGATGAATTTTTGCCCCCAAATGACAGCATTCCTTTTTGTGTTTTGGCAAGTAAGGCGTATGCTGGTAATAGCCTTTGTTTTAATGAAAGCATTTCTTTGATTTTTGTTTATAAGGACATTAAGGCTTTTCATTTAAAGCCTATGATTAAGGCTTTTATCGAAATTTTAAATGATGTGCATTTGCAAATTGATTCTGTTATCTTGGAATTTAACGGGCTTTACAATGCCTCTAATGAGCTTAAAACTTCCATCATTCAAACGCGTTTTATATGTGGTTCTAAGCCTTTATTTAAAGGGATTAAGGCGAAATTTGAGAGTATTTTAAAAGAGCATAAAAATGATTTTGCTAGACTTTTACTTTCAAATTTTAAAGAATTTGACCTTCCTTTTATTAAGCAAGAATTTAATATCCAAAAAGATTTTGGAGGATTAAATCACTTAAGGTCCTTAGAAAGTTTGCTTGTTCTTTTTAAAACTTCTCCAAAAAATTATGCTTTAAGCTTTATGGACGAGAAAAATTTAAGCCAGTTGCGTTTGGCGGGGGATTTTTTGCTTTCTTTAAAGTCGGCTATGAATTTATTAAGTGCTAAAGATGAGAATGAATTTTTGCTTATTAATGTTGGGGATTTGAGTGAGTTAATGTATAAAAAGGCTAAAAAACATTTTGGGGCAAATGAATTGCTAGTTCAAAAAGCCTTGCAAAGTATGCATACCATAGGTTTTTATACGCATTTTTTAGCCGAGCAAATTCAAAATCAATCAGAACACACTCCTAAACAAGGGTATAAATTTAAAACCCTTGTAGAGCTTTTAGAATATTTATTAAGGCTTGAAGATAAGCCTATGATTTTCCCGCTTCATTTAGTTTTTGCATTAAGAAATTTAAAATACGGCAAAAAAGATATAGAAAAATCTTTGGTGCTTTTTAAAAGAATTTTTTATAAAAGACATAGTTTTTGTATTTTAAAACTCTTGCTTGATAGTGGAATTTTAAAGGATTTGTGTAAGCCTTTTTGGGCGGTTCGTTTTTTAAGCGATGAAGAAAGCAATTATAGCTTTGATGAGCAGGTTTTTCTTATGCTGCATGAATTTGAAAAATACGAAGATGAGTCTAAGATACTCCAAAAACTAAAAAGCGATGAAAAAATGCTTTTAAAACTTATCATACTCTTAAGTGCCATAGAAAGCGAAAATGAAATTTCTTTAGCCAGTATATATAGGGCGTATTGCTCTAAACTAGACTTGAAAAATGAAATTTTAGAATGGGGTCTTAAAATATTTAAAAACAATAATGCCTTAAAAGACCTTGTCGAAAAGGAAGATATTTACAATCCTATTGTTGTAAGCACTTTGGTTTCTAAGCTAGAAAATTTAGAAAATTTAGAGCTTTTATACACTTTAACTTGGCTTAAGGCTAAGGCTTTAAATTCCAATGCTTTTTATTTTAGAGTTCTTGATAAACTTTTAGAAAATGCAAAGCAAGGTTTTGAAGATGAAAATCTACTTGAAGAAAGTGCAAGAAGGGTAAAAAAAGAATTAACACTCAAAAGAACTAAGATTTTTTTAGAGCAAGATGAAATTTTGCAAGATAAAATTACCCATATCAAATCGAGTCTTTTTATTATCAAAAATAGCTTTGAAGATATTGTGATGATTTCTAAGTTGGCAAAAGAGAATGACTTTAAATTTTGGTTTAATAATCAAGCCAATCTTAGCTTACAAATTATCGCACCCCTTCATTTTAATATCGCTATTATTTTAAGCTCTTTGACAAATTTAAATCTTATTTTTATGAATTTTTTTGAACTTTTTGATGATAAAATTTATTTAAGATTTGAGTATGATAATATCATTAGCGATACGCAGAAATTAAAGCTTTGTGAGCTTTTAAATTCAAATCTTTCTAGCTTTAATCCAAGAAAAATCAAAAAGCCAATCATTAAAAAAGATGAGTTAAAATTAGACTTAAATTATTCTAAAATGTATGCCAAGCTTAGTTTAAATACCAAAGACCAGCAGGGTTTAATGGCATATTTGATGAATGTTTTTAATGAATTTAAGCTTGTTTTATGTGCGGCGAAAATTCAAACCATAAGACAAAGGACGCGTAATATTTTTATCTTTCAAAAGAATGAAAATTTAGAGCATAGCGAGCAAAAATTAGTGAATTTATTAATAAGTGAGTGAAAAATGTGTGGAATAGTAGGTTATATAGGAAATAAAGAAAAAAAGCAAATCATTCTAAGTGGGCTTAAAGAACTAGAATACCGCGGCTATGATAGTGCGGGTATGGCTGTGATGAAAGAAGGAGAACTTAGCTTTTTTAAGGCTGTGGGTAAGCTAGAGAATTTAGCCAATAAATGCACGGGTTTTGAAAGCGAAGGCTATGGTTTTGCCATAGGACACACAAGATGGGCAACACACGGAAAGCCTACTGAAATTAACGCACATCCGCATTTGGGGCAGTATTCTTGCGTGATACACAATGGCATTATAGAAAATTATAAGGAACTTAAAGACAAGCTTGAAAAAGAGCAGAGCGTGTGCTTTTTAAGCCAGACAGATACTGAGGTTATAGTTCAGCTTTTTGAATTTTATGCAAGAAATTTGGAAGTTTTTGAGGCGTGGCAAAAGACCATTAAGGAGCTTCGCGGAGCTTTTGCGACCTTATTGCTTACGAAAAAAGACCCAAGCCGTGTGTATTTTGCTAAAAATGCCGCCCCTTTGATAGTGGGAAGAAATAGCTCTAAAGAATGGTATTTTTCTTCAGGGGACGCATCTTTAATAGGAAATTGCGATGAGGTGGCGTATCTTGAAGATTTGAGCTTAGGATATGCGAGCAAAGATGAGCTTGTGATTTATGAAAACGATGCTTTAAAATCCCTTCATTTTTCTAAACTTTCAAGCGATAAGGCTTATGCTAAAAAAGAGGGCTTTCGTTTCTTTATGGAGAAAGAAATTTACGAACAAAGCCGCGTGATGAGTGAAGTTTTAATGGGGCGTATCAGGGGCGATGAAGTGGTTTTTGATGAGCTAAATAATGAAGATTTGACTCAAGTCGATGAAATCACGCTTTGTGCTTGTGGGACAAGCTATCACGCTGCAATGGCAAGTGCTTATTTATTTGAAAGAATCGCTAAGGTTAAGGCTAAAGTGGAGATTGCTAGTGAATTTCGCTACCGCCAAGCCCTTATAAACAAGGGCAGTCTTTTTATCGTTATCTCTCAAAGTGGAGAAACAGCTGACACGCTAGAAGCTTTAAAAATCGCAAAAGAGCAGGGTGTTAAAACTTTTGCGATTTGCAATGTGGATAATTCCAATATAGTGCGTTTAGCACACCTAAGTCTTTTAACGCGTGCAGGTATAGAAAAAGGAGTCGCTTCAACTAAGGCTTTTGCCACTCAGGTTTTAACGCTTTGGATGTTGGCTATTTTTATAGCACAAAAAAGAAAATTAAATGTCTTAGCTGAAGTTAAAGCCCTTTTGCATACTCCAAATTGTGTGAGCGTAAAACAAGCTTTGCACGAAAAAATTCATCGTTTAGCTAAACGCTATTTGGACGGACATGGCTTTTTCTTCATAGGTAGAGATGTGTTTTATCCTTTGGCTTTAGAGGGAGCTTTAAAGCTTAAAGAATTATCCTATTTGCACGCTGAAGGTTATCCTGCTGGAGAAATGAAGCATGGTCCTATTGCTTTGGCTGATAGCAAACTCTATACCATAGCCTTAATGCCACAACATATGCTTTATGAAAAAACAAAGTCCAATGTCGAAGAGCTAATAGCCAGAGATTCTACGGTGCTTAGTATTTCACCTTTAGAATTTGATTTGAGTGATGATTTTATAAAAACTAATGAACAAGAGCATTATATGTGTGAATTTTTTGAAATGATGGTCATAACCCAGCTTTTGGCTATGGAAATTTCCATTCGTTTAGGCAATGATGTGGATATGCCAAGAAATTTGGCTAAAAGCGTAACAGTCGAATAATCCGTGCAGTTTAAGCAAACTGCACATAAACTTCAAAATACTACAAAAAAGATAAATAAATTTTAAATTATAAGCTAACTTTATGCTTATTTTTGTTTAAATAATTTTAACAATATTTCTAGAAAGGAAACACTATGCAATACAGAGTTGAACACGACACTATGGGTGAAATTAAGGTCCCAAATGACAAATACTGGGGGGCGCAAACGCAAAGAAGTTTTGAAAATTTCAAAATCGGTTGTGAGAAAATGCCAAAGGTTTTAATCTATGCCTTTGCAAATCTTAAAAAATCTTTAGCTTTAGTCAATAACAAGCTTGGCAAACTCGATGATACTAAGAAAAATGCCATAGTTAGTGCTTGCGATGAGATTGTTGCAGGAAAATTTGATGATAATTTTCCCCTTGCGATTTGGCAAACGGGTTCTGGCACACAAAGCAATATGAATATGAATGAAGTTATTGCTAACCGTGCAACTGAAATTATGGGTGCAGATTTTCGCAAAGAAAAGCTTGTGCATCCTAATGATGATGTTAATATGAGTCAAAGCTCAAACGATACTTTCCCAACCGCTATGAGTATAGTGGCTGTGGAGCAAGTGGAAAAAAAACTTATCCCTGCACTTGATGAGCTTATTGTAACTTTTGAAAAAAAAGTAAAAGAATTTGAAGGCATTATCAAAATAGGACGCACCCATCTTCAAGATGCCACCCCGCTTACTTTGGCACAAGAATTTAGCGGTTATCTTTCTATGCTAACACATTCAAAAGAGCAAATTATCGCTTCTTTGCCTACTTTAAGGGAACTTGCCATTGGTGGCACAGCGGTTGGCACAGGACTTAATGCCCATCCGCAATTAAGCGAAAAGGTAAGTGAAGAACTTAGCAAACTTATAGGCACAAAATTTGTTTCAAGCCCAAATAAATTCCACGCCCTAACCAGCCACGATGCTATTAATTTTACGCACGGAGCGATGAAGGGTTTAGCAGCAAATTTAATGAAAATAGCCAATGATATAAGATGGTTAGCCTCAGGTCCTAGATGTGGTCTGGGTGAGCTTATTATCCCTGAGAATGAGCCGGGAAGTTCTATTATGCCCGGTAAAGTAAATCCTACTCAGTGCGAGGCTTTGACTATGGTAGCTGTGCAAGTGATGGGTAATGATGCGGCTATTGGTTTTGCGGCGAGTCAGGGAAATTTTGAACTTAATGTCTTTAAGCCCGTGATTATTTATAATTTTTTACAAAGCCTTGATTTACTAGCTGATGGGTTGCGTTCTTTTAATGAGCATTGTGCGGTGGGTATAGAGCCAAATCGTGAAAAAATTGATTACAATCTTCACAATTCTTTGATGTTAGTTACCGCTTTAAATCCACATATAGGCTATGAAAACGCTGCAAAAGTGGCTAAAAACGCTCATAAAAAAGGCATTTCTTTAAAAGAAAGTGCGATGGAATTGGGCTTGGTTAGTGAAGAAGATTTTAACAAATTTGTTGAACCTTCTAAAATGATAGGTCCAAAAGCCTAAGAGCTATCCTTATCCCCTTGATGGGGATAAGATAATTAGATTAAATTCTTTTCTTTTAAAATCACATACATTCTTAGCGTAGATACAAAAAAGGTTAAAATCGCAGGACCTAGTATAATGCCCCAAAAACCAAAGCTTGAAATTCCAGCTATCATAGCTAAGAAAATGAGAAGCTCATTGATTTTGGTTGGTGTTTTGACAAGTTTTTTATTAATCCACTTGATGATTAAAGGTTTGATTAAGGTATCTGCTACGAAGGAAATGACAAGCACGCAATATATCAAAATAACAAGAGCCGAATTAAGAGAATTGGAAGCAAATTCATACAAGCTTACAGGCACATAAACCAAAGCCCCGCCCACAGCAGGTATAAGAGAGCTTACAGCAAAAATGACCCCCATTAAAATTCCATCATAACCATAAAACATTGTAATAAGACTAAAAAGTGTTCCTTGAAAAATCGCCACTATTACCATAGAATAAAACACCACAGCCATAACATTACCCACTTCACTTAAAACATCATCAAGCTCTTTTTTTTCGATAGGAATGATAGATTTAAGATAAATCACAAGTTCAGTGCCATATAAATTTGCAAAGAAATAAAACACACAGATTAAAAACATATCTACAAGAAATTTGGCTCCTGATTTAGTAAAACTTGAAGCATAGTTTAGAATTTGCTTTGAAATGCTATTTAAGTCTATGGAAGCTAAAAATTCTTTGATTTTAGGTTCTAAAAAATTAAAGCTTTCAGGCAGGGTAAATTGATAGTTTTTGACATAATCAAGAGTTTGTGTGATTAAATTAATATCAAAATTCTTTAAAGCCTTAGCTAGTTCTATCATAGCATAAACAAAAGGCGCAAAGAAAAGCAAAACCATACAAGCTGTCGTAAGGGTTGAAGCTAAAACCTTATGTCCCTTAGTGAGATTTAAAAATTTCGCATTGATATTTGAAGTGGCAACTGCCATCAAGCTTGCGATAATAATCACAAGCAAAAAGCCCTTAAAAAGATAAAGCAAAAAGGATAAAGCGACTAAAATAAAACAGACAAGAAAGATTTTTCCACTTTTCAATTTTCACTCCTCAAACAAGCTTTTTTCGTAATTTAATTTTAAAGCATTATAGCTCTTAGTGCTTGCTATGCGTCCTTTTGCGGTGCGTTCTATGTAGCCGTTGGCTAACAAATAAGGCTCTATGACATCTTCTATGGTGTTTTCATCTTCACTTAGAGCCGCAGCAAGGCTTGCAAGTCCTATGGGTCTTTGTTTGGCAGCGGTTAAAAGCTCAAGGTATCTTAAATCCATCGCATCAAAGCCAAGCTCATTAACGCCCAGTGAATTTAAAGCTTCATTAGCCCTTTGTTCTGTGATAATTTCTTCATCATTCACATCGGCAAAATCCCTTACTCTTTTTAAAAGCCTTAGAGCGATTCTAGGAGTGGAGCGACTTCTTTTAGCGATTTCAAGAGCGGCTTTTTCTTCACAAGTTTTATTCAGTTTTAAGGCTGCTTTTTGAAGTATGATAGCCAGTTCGCTGTCTTTATAAAATTCAAGGCGAAACTGCATTCCAAAGCGGTCTCTTAAGGGGTTACTAAGCATACCCGCACGGGTTGTGGCTCCTATGAGAGTAAATTTTGGTAAATCGATTTTTATGGTTTGGGCTGCAGGTCCGCTTCCTATGATAATATCAAGGCGGTAATCTTCCATAGCAGGATACAGCACTTCTTCAATCGCAGGGCTTAGGCGGTGAATTTCATCGATAAAAAGTATATCCTTTTCGCTTAAATTCGTAAGTATGGCTGCTAAATCCCCGCTTTTTTCTATCATAGGAGCGGCGGTTGTTTTGATATTTGCCCCCATTTCATAGGAGATGATGTTAGCCAGTGTCGTTTTTCCAAGTCCGGCTGGACCGCTAAAAAGTATATGGTCTAAGCACTCATCTCGTTTTTTGGCTGCGTTTATAAAGACCTTTAAATTTTTTTTGATATTTTCTTGACCTATATAACCATCAAAATTTGAAGGACGCAAGGAAGTTTCGTAAGTTTCATCGAAGGAGTATTTTTCTATTTCTACTATTCTATCCATAATCTTTGCTTATATTTTGGGAAAATTAAAATAAGATTTTAGCTAAAATTTGCTAGAATTTACATTAAACTTTAATGATTATGGTTTAAAAATGGGAATTTTAACAAAATTAGAATTAGACTATGAGTTTGATGATATAGAGAAATTTTTGCAGTTTTTTAGGACTATGTGCGATAGATTTGAGCCTTTAATCATCAAGCTTGGAAGCGATAGTGTGCGTTATAAAGAAGCCATTAAGGAGCTTGAGACTTTGGCACACAATACCGCTTGGGCGGCAAGACGCTTAAATCTTGATGAAATCACGGATTTTTGCGTGTTTTGCGAAGAGATGATGGCACAAGCAAATCGTTTTGATGGTCCTGCAAGTGAAGAATTTACCGACTGGATGCTTTTGATGAGCGACCAATTTGAAAAATATTGCCGTTCATATGAAAATGATGATTCTGTTTTAGCTGTTTTTAATCCTTTAATCGTTAATGTTCCAAATATTATTTCCAAATAGGGAGCGACTTGGCTTCGACAGGAGTAGGTCTGCTTAGATGGCATGCCGCTTTGGGCAAAGCGTAAAAAGCCTAAAAAAATTAAACGCAAACAATATTAAATTCGCTCCTGCTTACGCTAAAGCTGCGTGAGTTCAGTTGAGCCTGAATTTTAAGTCATACTATCTAGCTTAATTTTCAGTCGTCTTTGATAGTGTAGCCTTGTGTTTGACACGCACAGGGTGAAATTCAAGTCTTAGCCTTGCTTTTAAGTTTTGGAAGATGAGCGAAGTAGGGTGAAAAAGTCATCTTTGCTAAGCATGTAGAGGTCTTTGTGGGGTTATTTTTGGACAGGGGTTCGATTCCCCTCGCTTCCACCATAATTTTCATTGAGTATTATACATCGTCTTTAAATGAAATCCAACCTTGATTTAAAAAACTGATTTATGGATTTTCTAACTGAACCAAAATCTGATTTTGGATTAAAGGCATTTACTTTTTCTTGTAATTCTTGGTATTTTTGACTGTTAATTTGTGGATTTTTATCTAAAAAATCAATTATTATTTTTAGGCATTGGTTGAAATTATTGCCATAAAAATCACTATATTCAAGTGTGAGTTTCCAGTAATTTTCGTATTGTTGGTTTGTTATAATTTTTTTCATCTTAGTTTAAGCTCAAAAATAAGCACGATTTCTTGGTTTTGTTTTTTATTTTCTTTGCCAGTTACCTTATATATATGTGGTTTTTGATAAATAAAAAAACTAAGTGTTAAATTGGACACACTAGCAATTATTTCATTAGGATTTGGCTTACTTTTATTGTTTAGACTAATGACTATATAATCAGTCTTTCCTATGGCTTTTTCAAATATAAGTTTTAAATTTTGCAAAAAGGTGTTTTTGTTTGTAAAATCCGTGTATTGTTTAGTTTCTTTATTAAATATCTTATCGTAAGAACCATAAAAATTAAAATAATTATTCATCGTAAAAGGATAGGGCGGGTCTATGTATATCAAATCTACTTTTATTATTTCATCGAGTATTTTTAAGCAATCAAGCTTGTGTGAAAAATTTTCTAATCTATTGTCAAAGATAGCATTATTGTATTGTTTAAGATTTAAATAAATATGCTCTAAAAAACTTATATTGTGGTAGGCTCTACGCCTGCCATATTTTTGATAACTCAATTCTTCATCTCTAAATTTGACAATTTCTTCCCATTTTATACACATTCTTGAATACGGGATTTTGCGTATCATGGCTCTACGCAAGAATTGCCATAAAAGATAAAATCATCGGGAAAACTTTGAATTCTTGCTAATTCTCTTGCACTTAAAGCTCTATTTTGAGAATAGTGAAAAACCTTTCTCATATCGCCTGTTATAGTGATGGAAGGTTTAGTGCTGTCATAGCGAATATATTTTCTTATATCGCCACTTTTTGGTCTTATTGAGAGTGGAATTTGCTCTTTATTGCCACCGTCTTTAACATAAGACATTTTTTTTAGCATTTGACTTGAATGCATCATAGCGTTGTGATTAGGTATTTGAGATTTTTCGCCACTTCTTAACTTGGGTAAATCATCTATTGCTTTTTTGATGCTGATTTGAATGTTTTCTTTTTTTGGAAAAATAAAAGTATTCTTTTTTAAGGTTCCAATGATAAAAATTCTATTTCTATTCTGTGCTATGCCATAGTCTTTAGCATTTAAAATTTCATATCTTATTTCATAGTTAATATCGCAAAAGCATTGTAAAATCTCTTTTAGCGTTTGTCCTTTATTATGTCTGGCAAGGCTTGCAACATTCTCCATTATAAAAATTTTAGGCTTGATATTCTTTATAAATTTTAAATAGGCTAGAAAGAGTTTATTTCTTTCATCTTGAAGCTGCATTCTTCCAATTTTCCCTGCTAATGAAAATCCTTGACAAGGATGACTTCCTATAATAACTTCAAAATTATATTTTTGTTGCAATTTTTGTATATCCTCATCATTAAAGCTTAAAATATCACGGTTCATATGCTCAATGAAATTAAAATTTTTTTCATAGCTTAGGGATAATTTTGGATTATTGTCAATTGAAAGCCGTATATTAAAAGCTCCATTTTTTAAAAAACCTAAAGAGAAACCACCTGCTCCGCTGAATAAATCTAAAGTATTGTATTTTTTCATTGCAAGAAGGTAATTCTCATTTTCCAAGTCTTATCAAACATCTTTATCCTTGCCCTATTTAAAACATAAAAAAAGCTATTTTAAACTAACTTTCCTTAAAAAGCTTAGAAGCTAAATGTGTAGCACGGCTTTGGTCTTTTTTGAGTGTTTTGTAAATTTTACTCACATATTCTTCTAGGGTTTGTTGAGAATCTATGGTTTTGTCATTTGAAAAGATTTTTTCATATTCCCCATCGTTTTTAAGATTATAAGCTAGGGCATTATCGCTAAGTTGCAAACGCAAAAACTGCGATAATTTTGCCTTGCTTCTTTCATCATAGATGGGCGTCATCAGCTCCAAACGCCTTTCTAAATTACGCGGCATCCAATCCGCACTTGAAATAAAATAATTTGGCTCACTATGTTTAAAATAAAACACCCTAGCGTGTTCTAGGTATTTTCCTATGATACTTCTAACGCGTATATTTTGGCTGTATGGCTCATCAGGTCTTAAACAGCAAATGCCCCGTATGATTAAATCAATCTGCACCCCTTGCTCACTTGCTTCATAAAGAGCCTTGATAATATCGCTATCTACAAGCGAATTCATCTTGGCTACGATGACGCCTTCTCTTGCCTTGCTAGTTTCTGTGCGTATCATTTCTAAGATTTTTTCTTTGATTTGATTAGGACTCATAGACAGGCTTTGTAAACGGCGGTTTTTGCTAAAGCCTGAGAGTATGTGAAAAAAGCTTGTCGTATCTCTAGCAAATTCAGCCCTTGAGGTAAAATAACTCACATCGGTATAGATTTTTGCACTACTTGCGTTGTAATTTCCTGTGCTTAAATGGATATAAAATTTAAGCTTATCACCCCTTTTGCGAATGACTTGAGAGACCTTAGCATGCACCTTAAAGCCAGTAATACCATAAACCACATGCGCTCCGGCGTTTTCTAAAGCCTTTGCCCAATGAAGATTGTTTTCTTCATCAAAACGAGCCTTTAACTCCACCATCACCGTAACTTGCTTACCATCGCTTGCGGCATCGATAAGTGCTTGAACTATGTTTGAGTTTTTTTCTACCCTATAAAGTGTCATTCTTATGGAGATGACCTCAGGGTCCTTACTTGCTTCTTTGATGAATTTATAAACCGGGTCGAAGCTTTCAAAAGGCTGTATGATGAGTATATCTTCTTTGTCCATCGCATCAAAAATGGACAAATTCTCATCAAAAGGCGGCAGGGTCTTAGGGGTATAAAGAGGGCTTAAAAGATGGGTAAAGGTCTTATTCCCCACAATTTGCCAAAGGCTAGGAAGATTGAGTAAAATAGAATATTCATAAACATCTTTGTGAAAAATTTTCATATGGGTATTGAGAAATTCCACGATTTGCTCATCGGCATTTTTTTGAATTTGAAGTCTTACGAAAGCTCCTTTTCTACGCAGTTTCAAGCCTTGCTCTAGTATCATCATAAAATCATCAGCCTCTTCTTCTTCGATAACCATATCCGCATTTCTTGTAACCCTAAAGGCAGCTGAAGCTAGGAGTTTGTATCCGGGAAAAATTTCATCTGCGTGCTGATGGACTATGCTTTCTATGGGGACATAGATATTGGTGCTTACTTCATAAAAGCGAGGCAAAACCCTTGGAATGCGTATCATTCCAAATTTCACATTCTCAGGATGGGCTTTATCGCAAATTTTAACCGCCAACGAAAAGGAAAGATTATTTAAATGCGGAAAAGGATGAGTAGAATCAACAGCGATAGGAACGATAACAGGAAGGATATTAGAGAAAAAATACTCATCGCATTTTTGCTTGAAATTAGAATCTAAATTTTCATAGTGCTTGATGAAAAGATTTTCTTTTTCTAATTCGCTTGTGATTTCATTAAAATAATGCTCTAAAAGCTCTTTTTCTTGGTGTAGGTATTTGCGTATAGCCTTAAGCTGCTCTAAAGGCGACATTTCATCACTGCTGCTTGCATTCACTCCTGCTGAAAAAAGTTGTTTTAGCCCTGCTACTCTTATCATATAAAACTCATCTAAATTTGTGCAATATATGGCTATAAATTTTAACCTTTCTAATAAGGGCAAAGCTTTAGAACATTGGTCTAAAACGCGAGAATTAAAACGAAGCCACGAAAGTTCGCGGTTGATAAACATAGTAGGATGGGTTTGCATGGAATTTTCCTTAAATTTTTTTATAATTTTACCATTTATTTTAAAATTATTGAATATCAAAGTTTTTATTTTTTAGGTTAATTAAGAGTAAATATATCTTTAAAATTATATTAAAACTATCTATGATAAAATCGCAAAATTTATTTCTAAAAATTCTGTTACATTGTTGTTTCATTTATGGGTTTTTAGGAAATGATAAATTTAAGGAGGAAAATTTTGAAGAAAACTTCGAGTCTTTTTAGCATTTTTCTTGTTTTGCTTTTTGTTTTCTTTGCAGTTGGATTTTATACTTTTTATAATGCCAAAGGCACATCTTATTTAAGCAATGCGAGCGAATCCTGTAATAACTGCCACATTATGAATGAAGTTTATAATGAATATATGGCAGGACCGCATTCTCAAAAAGTAAAGGGTGAAGCAAGAGCAACCTGTGTTGATTGCCATTTACCACACAATTTTTTAGCTAAGTGGATAGCTAAAGCAGAAAGTGGTTTAGGACATGCTTATGCTTTTACTTTTAAGCTTGATGAGCTTCCTACAAATTTGAGTGCCACTGAAAAAAGTAAGAAAATGGTGCAAGAAAATTGTATCCGTTGTCATGCAGATTTTGCTCAAACAGCTATCAATGCTACAACAAATCCACATACAGACAAGTCATTAAATTGTGCTTCTTGTCATAAAGATGTTGGACATAAACACGGAATTTAATAAGGAGAAGATGAATGAAAAAAAATATTTTACGCTTAGGTATTGTTGTTTTGGTTTTACTTATAGCGGGGGTTTTATGGTTAAATAATGATATCAATCAAAAAAAGAAAGATGAAGCAAATAAAAATGCCATTGCAGCAAATGCTGATTTTTCTCTGCTTAGTGATGATGACCCAAATTTTGAAAAATGGGGCAAGGTTTTCCCAGAGCAATTGAAAATGTATTTAGAAGTTGAAAAAGAAGAACCACAAGCAACTGAATTTGGTGGAAATTTGGCTTATTCTAAATTGATTCGTTTTCCGCAACTAACTATACTTTGGGCGGGTTATCCTTTCAGTCTTGATTTTAACGAAGAGCGGGGACATTTTTGGGTTCAAATTGACCAAATGAAAACCGCAAGAAACAATAAAGATTTTCTAAACGCCCACGGACTTGCCGCTTTTAAGGGACAACCAGCAGCCTGTATGAATTGTCACAGTGGATGGACTCCGTGGCTTATCAAAAATGCTGCTAAAGGAGATTTTACAGCATTTAATTCTACAAATTATTGGACTATGATTAAAAATATCCCTGCCGTTGATGGTATAGTAGAAAATTCACCCGAACATGCAGGAGCGCATGGTGGAAAAAGAATGGGTGTAACTTGTGCGGATTGTCATAACCCAGATGATATGAGCTTAAGGCTTACACGTCCAGCAGCTATTAATGCTTTAGTATCAAGGGGATATGAAAAAGATCCTGTGCAAGGTGTAAAGGCTAGCAGGGAAGAGATGAGAACTTTGGTTTGTTCTCAATGCCATGTTGAGTATTATTTTAAACCAACAGGTGAAAAAGTGAAAGTGATGGGCGAGACTATTGCTGATGATGATTCTAAAAAATGGTGGAATGGCACTCAAAAAAATTATGATGACTATGAATTTTGGAGAGATGGTAATAAGGCTAAAGAAATCGAAGTTGATGGATTGGTATTAGCTTTTCCTTGGAGCGAATGGAAAAAAGACCAACCTTTTAGAATTGAAATGCTAGATGATTATTATGATAAAGTTCGTGGGATATTTGGGGCCGATTTTATCCATAAACTTACAGGGGCACCGATTATAAAAATTCAACACCCAGAAAGTGAGCTTTATAGTGGGGGTGTGCATGCTGCAAATGGCGTAAGTTGTGCGGATTGTCATATGCCTTATATTAGAGAAGGGGCTAAGAAAGTGACTCAGCACAATATCACTTCTCCTTTAAGAGATATTAATTCTGCTTGTAAATCTTGTCATAAGCAAAGTGAAGATGAGCTAAAAGCTCAGATTCGCGATATACAAAATGGTGTAGCACACAATCAAAGAACAGCAGAATATGCAATAGTTAGTTTGATTATGGATACTAAAAAAATACGTGATGAGTTGGGGAATATGGAAAAATTCCAAACAGATGGTAAAGCGGATGTGAAAAAAATCAATGAAGAATTAAAAGAAGTTTTAGAACTTCACCGCAAATCACAGATGAGAGCAGATTTCGTTAATGCTGAAAATTCAACAGGTTTTCACAATCCAAGAGAAGCTTCAAGAATGCTTTTGCAAGCTGTAGATATGGCAAGAATGGGTCAAGCTAAGCTCGTGGAGCTTGCTGCTGCAAATGGGATTAAGGATTTTAAAATTTCAAATTTAAGTTTCGAAGATATCCAAAAACTCAATCCCGGTGAGCTTTATTACAAAGTTGATGTAAATGGACACAAAGCAGGAGAACGCTACTATGCGGATGAAAAAGAAGTCAATGGCAACCCTCCTAAAGAACTTTTAGAACAAGATAAAAATCTTGCCCCTTATAATTATCAATTTATTGATAAAAAATAATTCTAAGCCCTATTTTTAGGGCTTATTTCTATGTTTATATTTTAAATTTCAAAAATTCACTCAGGCTTCACTTTTTTTTGTCAAAATAACACAAATTTTGATAATCAAAAAGGAGTTAAAAATGATTAACAAGAACAAATTGTTTAGGCAAATTCACATTTATGTGAGTTTATTTTTCTTACCTTGCGCGGTTTTATTTGCTTTTACCGGAATTGCTTATATTTTTGGTTTTAATCAAGATGTAGGCATAAAAAAAGAAAGTTATATTTTGCAAAAAAATATTCAACCCGGAAAAGAAAAAGAAGAGCTTATCCAATTTCTTCAAGAAAATAAGCTTAAAATTCCAAGTGATACAGAGTTAAAGCAAGGCAGGGGAAAGGGCAATAATGCCGCATCAACTATGGGTGGTGTGCATTATAGTATCGATATGATTGCTAAGGATAATAATAGCTACGAAATTACACTTAAAACAAGAAGCTTATTAGGTGATATGATTATGCTTCATAAGGATAAAGGAGCTTGGTATTTTTCTGTATTGAGCGTAGGCTTTGGTGTGGTTTTATTTTTGCTTTATCTTTCTGGACTTATGATTACTTTATTTGCGAATAAAAAAGACAGAAATAAGCAGTATTTAGTTCTTGCATCAGGCTTTATCATAACCTTACTTTTGGCTTATTTTAGTCTCTGATTTCTCTAGCTTTTTTTAAGCTAGGAATTATATATTTTCGGGTATAATCACACTTTACTTCATTGGACAGATGGGTGAGTGGCTGAAACCACACCCCTGCTAAGGGTGCAGATCTTAACGGGTCTCGAGGGTTCAAATCCCTCTCTGTCCGCCACAAATTTTATCCTTTAGTATTTAAACGAGTTAAATCAGTTTTATCATTTTTAAAGGCGGGTGTAGAAAGAGCCATAAAAAAACTTTCTTAAAGGGTGCAAGGATAAGCCCTTGCGAATTATTTTATAGAGTCTTTAAGCTCTAAAATCATAGCCTTTAAGCATTCTAAGCCATTTCCGCTTGCTAGATACCAATACTCTGGGTCAAGATAGATGATTTTGTTATTTTGTGCGGCTTTGGTTTTGGCAATCAGTGCATTATCAAGTATGCCAGCAGCCCTTTCTTTATTGCCCACTATGACATTTCTATCGACTACAAAGATATAATCAGGATTTTTCTCAAGTATAAATTCAGCATTAATGCTCTTGCCGTGTGTGCCTACCCTTAGGCTCTCATCTGTGGCATTAATACCTAAAACATCGTGTATAAGTCCAAAGCGAGATTGGGGACCAAAGGCGGAAATTTTATTTGAATTAGTAAGCACGATAAGGGCTTTTTTATCTTCATCCACTAAGCCTTTGGTTTCTTCTATTTCATTTTTAATTTCTAGGATTTTCGCTTTGGCTTCATTTTCTAATCCATAAAGTTTTGCTATGCTTAAGACATTATTTTTAACAGAATCAAAAAAATTCGCATAATCAAGTCCTACAAATAAAGTAGGTGCGATTTCTTTTAATTTTTCATAAAATTTACTCTGTCTTCCTGAAATGATAATAAGCTCAGGTTTTAAAGCATTAATAGCTTCTAAATCAACTTGCTGCACCCCGCCCACACTAGCCTTATCCTTAAACTGCTCTAAATATTTTGGCAGGTTTTGAATAGGCACACCGACTACTTTATCGCTCAAACCCAAAGCATCAAAACTATCTAAAATTCCAAGGTCTAAAATAACAACCTTAGAAGGATTTTTAGGAATTTTATTTTCGCCTAGGCTATCTTTGACTAAAAAACTATCCCCCTCATCACTCATGCTAATAGGCACGGTTTTAAGCGTATCATCAGCTTGTGCCGTGCTTGTGTTGTTTTCACTAGAGCTTGAATTGCAAGCTGTGAAAAAAAGACTTAAAATGCAAAATGCAAAAACTAAAATTTTTTTCATATTTTCTCCTTTTTTAAAAATAAATACAAATTTTCTTACCATCGATTTGGCTTACGGGTATATCCATATCATAAATTTGTTTTAGGGTTTTTTCGTTGATGATTTCATCTTTTAAACCTTGTTTTAAGAGTTTTCCGTCTTTTAAGGCTATGATTTCATCCGAGTAAATCGAAGCAAAATTAATATCGTGTAAGATAACCGCTATGCTTTTATTAAAGTCTGTAACCAGATTACGCATAAGTTGCATAATTTGGACGCTATGTTTCATATCAAGATTATTTAAAGGCTCATCAAACATTATAAATTCAGTATCTTGAGCGATAATCATAGCAATAAATGCCCTTTGCTTTTGACCCCCACTTAGGGTATCTAAAAATTCGTTTTTCAATGCACTAAGTCCCATATATTCTAAGGCTTCATTGATTTTGCTTTTATCCTTTGTATCCAGCCTTCCTTGAGAATGCGGAAAACGCCCAAAAGCCACTAATTCTTCAACTTTTAATCTCAAATTAATATGATTTTGTTGCTTAAGAATGGAAATTTTTTGTGCTAAATCCCTTTCTTTATAGCTTTTGATATTAAGTTTATCGATGAAAATTTCTCCACTGCTTGGTTTTATCAAGCGACTTGCAAGGGCTAAAAGAGTGGATTTTCCTGCACCATTGGCTCCTATTATAGAAGTGATTTTACCCTTAGCAAAATGAATGTTTAGCCCTGAAATAATGGCTTTGTTATCATAAAATTTACTAATATTTTGCAGTTTTATCATAATTTATTGCCCCTTAATACAAGATAGATGAAGTATATTCCGCCTAGAAAATTGATAATCACGCTTATGGTAGTATTATAAGCAAACACCCTTGAAACAAAAAATACCCCGCTTACTAAGGCTAAAATACTAATCAACACACAAGCACAGAGTAAAATGCTGTGTTTAGCGGTCTTAAAAAGCTCATAAGTGATATTAACCACTAAAAGTCCTAAAAAGGTAATAGGTCCTACAAGTGCAGTGCTAATGGCTGTTAAAATAGCGATGATAATCATAAGTTGTTTTGAAATTTTTTGATAATTTATACCCAAATTTATAGCCAAATCCTTGCCTAAATTCAAAGGGTCTAAGAATTTCACATATTTAAGCGTGTATAAAAGGGTTAAAAGGGTAAAAACAAAGGCTAGGCTTAAAACATCAAAGGCGATATTGTCAAAACTAGCAAACATCCTGCCTTGTATCACCATAAATTCATCAGGGTCGATTAAAACCTCAAAAAAAGAACTTAAAGTGCCAAAAAGCGTTCCAAAAACAAGCCCCAAAAGCATTATAAGATAAATGCTTCTATCACTGCTAAATAAAATTTTATAAAGTCCTAGTGAAAAGATTATCATACAAAGTAAAGAAATTAAAAAATTCACATCATTTTTATAAACGCTTAAATTCGCAGAACCAAGCGAGAAAATAAGCGCACTTTGAAGAAGCATATAAAGTGAGTCTAATCCTATGATAGCAGGGGTTAAAATTTTGTTATTGCAAAGGGTTTGAAAGATAAGAGTAGAAACTCCTATGCAAATAGCCACTATAATAATGGCTACAATTTGCAAAGAGCGATTTTTTAAGGCGTATGCGTCAAGATTGTTTGAGTTTGCAAACATAAAAACAGCGACCATAATAAGGGTTAAAAGGCTTAAAATCAGCATTTTCTTAAGCATAAGCCTTCCTTTTTAGCAAAAGAAAGATAAAAATCGCAGAACCTATCACACCTGTGGTAATGCTTAAAGGCATTTCAAAAGGAAAGATGATAAGCCTTGAGATAATATCGCAAATGAGTAAAAATAAAGCCCCAAAAAGTGCTATATAAATAAGATTTTTTCTAAGATTATCGCCTCGGTAAAGGGCTACTAAATTGGGGATGATAAGCCCCAAAAAAGGTATGATTCCAACGCTTACAATCACCACGCTTGTAATGATAGAAACAAGGAGTAAGCCTAAAAACAATATCCCATTATAAGAAATTCCAAGATTTAAGGCTATGTCTTGACCCATACCCACTATGGTGATTTTATGCGCTAAAAAATAAGCGACTATGAAAAGGGGCAAAGCTATGTAAAGCAGCTCGTAATTTCCTTGCATAACATTTGCCATACTGCCTTGTAGCCAACCTTGTATATTTTGTATATAATTTAAAGCGTAAGCAAAAAAAGTGGTTATAGCACTGACTATGCTTCCAAACATCAAGCCTATTAAAGGCACGAAAATCACATCTTTAAGTTTGATTTTTCTTAAAATTTGCAAGAAGATAAAAGAGCCTAAAAGTGCAAATACAGAAGCGATGAGAGCTTGAGTAAAAAAAGAAGTGTGAGCAAAAAATATCAAAGAAATAAGTATGCCAAACCTAGCACAATCCATAGTTCCTGCTGTCGTAGGAGAGACGAATTTGTTTTGGGTGAGTTGTTGCATAATAAGTCCGCATAGGCTAAGACTAGTCCCTGTAAGTAAGATAGCAACCAATCTTGGAATGCGAGTGAGTAAAATGATTTCTACTTGAGAGGAGCTTAAGAAAAAAATATCACTGATATTAATGCGTATAACTCCTATAAATAAGCTTAGTCCCCCAAAGAATACAAGCAAAATTATAAGCACTTTCAAATCCAATATATGCCTAAAAAACAAAGTCTTCCTTATACTAATAATAATTATCAAAAATTGAAATTATAATGAGTTTTTTTTAAGAAATAATAAAATCAAAAGAGCGTAAAATCTAAGCTAACTTTGTTTTTGAGTGGGGAATTTATTTTGAGTTTAATAAGAAAGCAAAAAGCCCGTTGAAAGTCTTTGCAAGTGTTTGTTATAGTCTATAAGGCTTTCTCCATAGCCATTAAAATATTGCAAATACCAATAAATTCCATTGTTAAAAATATCATAACCCACATCAAGCTGGATTGCTCCTTTGTTAGCTTTGAATTTAAGATTATTTCTTAGCATGAGATTGATAAAATAATCCTCGCCCAAATACGCTAAATTTACATCAAAATTTCCCATATAATGTAAAATAGCAGGGTTATCATCATCTTCTTTGCTTTCAGGAATTTTATACCAAAGGCGTGGAACAAATAAAAATCTATGATACAAAATAGCTGTGGATAGATAAATTCTATTCCACGAACGAGACTCTAAATTTTCATCATTCTTGCCATTGCTTTCGTGTAAAAAGCCTAAGCGTAAATTGTTGAAGAATTTATAATCTTTAAAATACAAAGGAAAATCCACAAAAAATTCAGGCTGATAGTTTGTCTCTCTAAAAGGAGAAGAATGGCTATAATTTTGCCACCAAGAAGTTTGAGTATAGCCTATGTAATACTTCTCATCAAAGCCTAAGAAATCTTCAAAAAGCCTTTTTTTAACACTGATTTGAAATTTCATTTCGATTTTTTTATTTTTAGTCCCTAAAGAATTAAAACTATAAGCAAAGGGTAAAAAATAATTCATTTTATAAGAGCTAATGCCAAGGGGATTAAAGCTTTCATTTTCTCCAAGATAATTAGCCAAAGCAAGGCGAGAAAAGTCTTGCTTTTCTTCTTTGTTTGCGATGATGGAAGTTTTTGTTGGGGAGCTTTGTTTGGGTAAATTAGAGCTGTTTTGTTCTTGAGAAATCAAAACAGGGGAATTTTTTAAAGCAAGTTTTTTATAAAGTTCCATCGCTTCTTTATAAGCTCCTTGTTTTTCGTATTCTAAAGCTTTGTCTAAATCATTAGCCATTCCAAAAAGAGCTAGGCTTAAAAATAAAACAATCCTTTTCACAGCCACTCGCTTTTAAATTTTTCATACTCTTTAGGAAAATTTAAATTTAAAAAAGTATCTTCATCGTCAAATTCTACAAATTGCGTTCTTGCTTTGGAAAATAAAAGTCCTAATTTTTGCTCATTTTTTTCTAGTAATTCTTTGCAGGTGCTAGCCAAAGAACTATGATAAAATCCACATAAAGGATGCTTGTATAAAGGAGTTTTGGCTATGATGATTTTATAATCTTGCTCTAAAAAAGGAAGCATTTTTAAAAGTTCTTTTTCGCTTATTTTGGGTGTATCCACACTGATGATAAAGACAAATTCATTCTTAAAATAAGAAAGTATAGAATAAAGCGCAAGCATAGGCGAGTGGATTGAAAATTTAGCATTATCCTTGATAAGTTGAAATTCGCTTTGAAATTTATCTTCTTTAACGCTTACATAAACGCTTTTAAAAATTTGAGAAAATTTATACACTTGAAATTGAGTTAAATTTTGGTTTTTAAGAAGCAATTTACTTTTATCCTGTCCCATACGGCTTGATTTTCCACCGCATAAAATCACGCAATTTAGCTCATTAAGTTGCACAACTTTCCTTTTTTATTATCATTTTATCACAAATTGACTAAAATATTTTATAATTTCTTTTATGAAATACACAGAGCTTTTACAATTACAAACTTTTTTTTCGGCTTTTAAAAAAATCGATTTTTTAAAGCGTATT
This sequence comes from Campylobacter parajejuni, assembly GCF_046764905.1. Lineage (NCBI taxonomy): Bacteria > Pseudomonadati > Campylobacterota > Epsilonproteobacteria > Campylobacterales > Campylobacteraceae > Campylobacter > Campylobacter parajejuni. The sequence continues at coordinate 9,616 of NZ_JBKORB010000007.1, read as the reverse complement.
AATGACAATATCTTAGAACTAAGCCTAGATAAACAAAGATTTATTTTCGACCTTACTCGCTCTATGAGTGCTATTTACACCGCAAAATTAAATGCGAAAAATTATAATGCCCCTTTTGATTTTATGCTTAAAAAATATTTTAATAATGCCCTTATAAAAGAAGTTAAAGTCCTTAAAGATAACCGCATTTTGTGTTTTAGCGTCAAAGCCAATAAGGCTTATAAAAGCTATGAGAGTAAAATTTATTTTGAATTCACAGGCAAGAATACCAATGCCATTATCACAGATGAAAAAGGACTTATTATAGAAGCTTTAAGGCATATTGATAAAAGCTACCGCATTATCAAACCCAATGTAATATTAGAGTCTTTAAAACCTTATAAAATGGATGAAAAATTCGAAGAAATTAAAGATTTTAAGGCTTATTTTTCTTCCCAATTTACAAGTTTTTATGAAAATAAAATCAAGCAAATAAAAAATTTAAAACTTGCACAAGTGGATAAAAAAATACAAAATTTGCAAGAACTTTTTTCTAATTTAGATGAAGAAAATTCTTTGCTTTTAAAGGCTGCGGCTTATAGAAAAAGGGCTGAGGTATTGTTTGCGAATTTAAGCTTTTTAAAAGACTATGAAAGGGAATTTAGCCTTGATGATTTTGAAGGCAAAAGGCTTGAGTTTAAACTGGAGTTTAGTCCTAAAGAGAGTGCTAATTTATACTATAAAAATGCTAAAAAATTAGAGCAAAAGGCTAAAAATTTAAACATACAAAGGCAAAATTTAAAAGAAAAGCTAGAATTTGCTTTGAGTTTGAAAGAATTATTATTTCAAGCTAAGAGTGAAATAGAACTTGAAATTTTATTGCCTAAAAAAAATAGCAAAAAAAACAACCAAGAAAAGCAAGAAGATTTTGTGGCGTATTTTTATTTTAATGAGTTTAAAATTTGCGTGGGTAAAAATGAAAAAGGCAATGAATTTTTGCTTAAAAATGCAAAAAAAGATGATTTATGGTTTCACATAAGGCACCTTCCTAGCGCGCATACTTTGATTGTCTCAAACAAGCAAAAAATCAGCCTTGATGTGATAGAATTTGCCGCAAGACTTTGTGTAAGCTTTTCTAAGTTAAAGAAAGGTTCGTATTGGGTCGATTATACCTTGAAGAATTTTGTCAAGGTTCAGCAAAAGGCGTTTGTAAATTATACAAATTTTAAAAGTATTCATATCATAAAGGATTAAAATGCCAGTTAGCCCAGTAGGAAATATGAATTTTGTAAATCAAAATATGGCTTATCCCGCTACACAAGCAAGTAACGAGCTTGCAAAAGAAGGTTTTGCAGCTACGCTGAATATGGCTGAATTTAACGAAAAGGAAAAAACCCTAAACAAGCTTGAGAAAGTCAATGAAGCTCACGAAATCAAAGAAGAGATTAAAGAAAAAGCCGAGCAAGAAGAAAAAAAGAAAAAGCACAAGCAAGAAGCTAAAACTAGCGATGATGAGAAAGAAGATGAAGAAGCAGAGCCTAGTTTTAAAGATGCACAAAGCATTCATCATTTAGATATGAGTATATAAGGAAAAATATGTTTAATGCCACCCGAATTATTTCAGCCTTTGTGATGATAGGCGCTATTATCATCATAGCGCTTATTAATCAATTTTTTATCAATTTTATCCTTTTTGCGGTTTTATTGTATATAGCTTTTAACGAAGCAAAAAAGCTCTTTGCCTTAGAGCAAGTTAGTATTATTCCCCTAGCCTTAGCTTTTATTTTGGGAAGTTTATCGCATAAGCCTTTGGCTTTTGGGATTTTGGCTTTGTTATCAGTGCTTGGATATTTGGTTTATAAAAAAACTTCTTTAAAGCCCGCTCTTATCTATCTTTATCCTTCTTTGCCTATTTTAGCACTTTGGCAAGTGTATTTAGAGCAGGGTATGTTCGCGCTTTTTTGGCTTATTATCATAGTGGCTGCTTGTGATAGCGGGGCGTATTTCATAGGAAAGCTTATGGGCAAAACTCCTTTTTCTCCAACAAGCCCAAACAAAACCTTAGAAGGACTTATAGGTGGTCTTATTTGTGCGAGTGTTATAGGGACCTTAGTGGGAGTTTTTGTTTATAGTTTTTGGCTTTCTTTGCTTTGTTCTTTTTTTGTAGCGATTTTTGCAGTGATTGGGGATTTGCTTGAGAGCTATTTTAAAAGAGAAGCGGGTGTAAAGGATAGTGGTAAGCTTATCCCAGGTCATGGGGGAGTGCTTGATAGGATAGATGCGGTTATTATCGCTGCTTTTGTGATGGTGGCTCTTTTATGATACTTTTTGGAAGCACGGGTAGCATAGGGGTAAATGCCCTTAAACTTGCCGCTTTGAAAAAAATTCCCATTTCTGCCTTAGCTTGTGGGGACAATATCACGCTTTTAAATGAACAAATCGCAAGGTTTAAACCCAAATTCGTTGCCATAAAAGATTCAAAAAATAAAGCCCTAGTCAAACACGATAAGGTTTTTATAGGTCAAGAAGGATTAGAGCAAATTTTAACTCAATGCCAAGATAAGCTTTTACTCAATGCCATTGTGGGTTTTGCAGGACTTAAAAGCACTTTAAAGGCTAAAGAATTAGGTAAAAACATAGCCCTAGCAAATAAAGAAAGCCTTGTCGTGGCGGGAAAGTTTTTAAAGGGAGCCAAATTTTTACCCGTAGATAGCGAACATGCGGCTTTGAAATTTTTACTCGAAGGTAAAAAAAATATAGCAAAGCTTTATATCACAGCAAGTGGGGGAGCTTTTTATAGGTATAAAATCAAAGATTTAAAAAGCGTAACTTTCCAAGCTGCCCTAAAACACCCCACTTGGAATATGGGAGCAAAAATTACCATAGATAGTGCGACTATGGTAAATAAGCTTTTTGAAATCATCGAAGCTTATCATTTGTATGATTTTAAAGAGCTTGATGCCTTGATAGAGCCAAGGTCTTTAGTGCATGCGATGTGTGAGTTTAAAAACGGAGCTAGCACAGCGTATTTTTCAAGGGCAAATATGAAATTAGCCATTTCAGATGCTATATTTGAAAAACACGATACGCAGGTTTTAGAGCCTATTGATTTTAGTAAAATGCCTGCTTTAAAATTCCATAAAATTAGCACCAAAAAATACCCTATTTTTAAGCTTAAAGATATTTTTTTAAAAGAGCCAAATTTAGGGGTTATCATCAATGCAGCTAATGAAATAGGAGTGCAAAATTTCCTTGCGGGTAGGGCAGGGTTTTTGGATATTGCTGGGGGAATTTTTAGGGCTTTGGATTATTTTGGAGTGCCTAAAATTTCAAGTGTAGAAGAAGTTTTTGAGTATGATAATAAAACAAGAGAATATTTAAGGAGTTAAAATGAGATTTTTTTTAACCATTTTATTTTTTATGAGCAGTATTTTTGCCCTAGAGCTAGAATTTAGCGTAGGAGAAAATGGAAAAAGCTTAGATGATAATAATACTATTTTGATTTTTGGCGGTATTCAAGGCGATGAGCCGGGGGGTTTTCACGCTGCTAGTTTGCTTTTGAGTGATTATAATATCACTAAGGGCAAAATTATAGTCGCTCCTAATTTAGCCTTTGATAGTATCATTAGGCGTTCGCGTGGAAGTAATGGCGATTTAAACCGCAAATTCGCAAATATCAGTCCAAAAGACCCTGATTATAAGACCATACAACGCATTAAAGAGCTTATTTTGCTCCCTGAGGTAAGTATGGTTATCAATCTTCACGATGGTTGGGGTTTTTACAAGCCCACTTATATAGATTCTTTGCAAAACCCGAAGCGTTGGGGGAATTCTAGCGTGATAGATACAAGTGAGATTAACGCTACTAAATACCCTGACCTTGAAGGCATCGCCACACAAACCATAAATAGCGTCAATGCTTCTTTAGCCGACCCAAAGCACGCCTATCATCTTAAAAATACCAAAACTGAAGAATTAGGCGATACAGAAATGCTTAAGGCTTTGACTTATTTTGTGATTTCAAACCACAAAGCCGCTTTTGCCAATGAAGCGAGTAAAAATTTGCCCGTGAATTTAAGAGCTTATTATCATCTTTTGGCTATTGAGAATTATCTAAAAACTGCAGGAATTGAATTTAGCAGGGATTTTGAGCTTACTCCCCAAGGCGTTTATGAAGCGATAAATAGGGAACTTGAAGTGAAGCTTTTTAATGATAGGGTTTTGCTTTCTTTAAAAAATCCCCGCAAAGTGATGAAATTTGTGCCTTTTCCTGTTAATAAAGAGCTAAATTATAACACCAGCAATGAGCTTACCGCTGTGATTGCTGAAGGGAATTCTTTTTTCGTGCAGTATGGGAACCGTTTTCAAACAAGGCTTTATCCTGAGTATTTGGAATTTAGCGATGCTTTTAATGAAGTAACCTTTCAAGTTGATGGCAATGAAACTTCCGTGCCTTTTGGAACTAAGGTCAAGGTAAAAGAAAATTTTCTTATCCCAAAGATAGCCAATGTGCGTGTTAATATCATAGGTTTTGACTACGCAAAGGATGAAAGTGGCGTTTTAGTCCATAAAAAAAATATGCAAAATCCTTATTCTTTAGATATGGCGGGCAAAATTTATAGGGTGGAATTTTATGAGTTAAGGGGGGCAAATTTACAACAGCTTTTAGAGGCAAATACGAATAGCAAGTTGATTAAAAACGCTAAAACTTTGGATTTAAACACTCTTAAATCAGCAAGAATGAAAGATAAATTCTTAGGTTCTATTTTAGTGGAATTTGAATGAAAAGCCTTATCTTAGCCATAGAAAGCTCCTGCGATGATAGCTCCATAGCCGTGATAGATAAAAATACCTTAGAATGCAAATTTCATAAAAAAATTTCCCAAGAGCTAGAACATAGTGTTTATGGTGGGGTGGTGCCAGAACTTGCTGCTAGACTTCACAGCCAAGCACTGCCAAGCATACTTTGGCAATGTAAAGAGTATTTTAACAGGCTTTGTGCCGTAGCGGTTACGAATGAACCCGGTCTTAGTGTGTCTTTGCTGAGTGGAATTTCTATGGCAAAAACCTTAGCGAGTGCCTTAAATTTGCCTTTAATTCCCATCAATCATCTTAAAGGTCATATTTATAGCCTGTTTTTAGAGAGTAAGTTAGAAAAAGATGGGGGAATTTTGCTTGTAAGTGGGGGGCATACTATGGTGCTTTATCTTGCAAATGATGGGAGTTTGGAGCTTATAGCAAGGACAAATGATGATAGTTTTGGTGAAAGCTTTGATAAGGTGGCTAAGATGATGAATTTAGGCTATCCCGGTGGGCTTATCATAGAAAATTTAGCTAAAAAAGCCCAGCTTAAAAATATCCATTTTAGCATTCCCTTAAAGCATTCTAAAGAACTTGCTTTTAGTTTTTCGGGGCTTAAAAATGCGGTAAGAATGGAAATTTTAAAGTATGAAAATTTAGATGAAAAACTAAAAGCAGAACTAGCCTATGGTTTTCAAAAATCAGCTTGCGAGCATATTTTAGATAAGTTAGAAAAAATTTTTCATCTTTATAAATTTAAAAATTTGGGCGTGGTAGGGGGTGCGAGTGCGAATTTAACCCTGCGTTCTTTGCTTTCTAAGCTTTGTCAAAAATATAATTGCGAGTTAAAACTTGCTCCCTTAGAGTATTGCTCTGATAATGCTTTGATGATAGCAAGGGCTGCGGTTGATGCTTATGAAAAAAAGGAATTTGCCTTTATAGAAGAAGATATTTTAAGCCCTAAAAATAAAAATTTTTCAAGGATATAGATGAAAAAAGCTTTTACTATATTAGAACTTGTTTTTGTGATGATTATTTTAGGAATTTTAGCTGCTATTGCTCTGCCAAAAATGAGTTCAAGCAAAGATGAAGCTGAGCTTAGCAAGTCTTTAAATAATCTTAAAACTTTGATGAATGATATTAGCATTTACACCTTAAAAAACGATAGCTTAAGCTCTATGAAAGCTATGAGTAATGTAAGTGGGGTTGAAAATGTGGATTTTACACAATTTAGCGGTGTCAAAGAAGTCAATTTTCGCGTAGGCGATGATAAAGAATGTCTAAAACTTATTTTTATAAATAAGGCTGATTTTATTTTGATGGGAATTTCAAGCAATGAATCAAGTAAAAATGCCCTTATCCGTGCGGCTAATCAAGGCAAAGAGAATTTAGAGAATATCGACTTTACAAGCACTTCAAACAATAAAGCTTGTGTGGCTTTAAGCAAAAATGAGAATTTTAAAAATTTAGCAAGTAAAACTTATGTTTTAATGGGGAGTATGTAAATGATAGTGAATAAAACTTATGAAATTGACTCTTGCGATGATGTGGAGTTAGGCATCAAACGCACTTCAAAGCTTGAGTTTAAGCTTTGGTATGATGAGTCAAAAGAGATAGAAGCTTTGGTTTTTATCATATCTGGGCTTGGGGGAGATGCGAATGAGAATTACCGTGAGCATTTGGCTGAAACTATATCTAGCGAATTTGATGTTGCTGTGGTCGGGGTTAATTATCACTGCATTGGAAATCGTCCCCAAACAGGTTCAAGCTTTTATTTAGATGATATAGACAGGCTTATTTTAAAAACAAGTTGCGAAGCTATTGATATAAAACTTCCTCATAGTGCTGATGAAATTCAAAACTACAAACAAATGAATGAAATTTTTTATTTCATCAATAACAGTATTATTGAAGGTAAGCAAAAAGGTATATTTATGCCAAATTATTCTTTAAATTTGCATGTGAGTTTGCAACCTACCAAAAACGAGTATCAAAATTTCGGGCTTATGCAAGCAATTGATTTGTTAAACACGGCACTTTATCTTAAAAAGAACGCTCCTTTTAATACTACGGGGGGGGGGGGTTCCCATTATTATGATAGGTAGTTCTCACGGGGGATATTTAGCCCATCTAGCGGCTAAATTTGCGCCTTGGCTAGTCGATGGGGTAATAGATAACTCTAGTTATGCTAAATTTTTGTGGAGACTTGTAGGTTTTGGAAAGGAGATTGATTTTATGCAATACAGCGAGTTTTCGACTTTTGTCCATCATATTAAAATGCATTGTTCTACAAAGACCTTTTGGACAAGTAATACTGCCTCGCCTTATTTTTTCTCTCCTGCTAGAAGAATGATAAGGTATATACTAGAAGAGAACCATCTTAAAATTCAGAGCAAATATCCAAAGGCGTATTATGTAAGTTATCATTCTGTTTGCGATAAAGAAATAGCTCCACCCGATGAGAAAATAAAATTATATCAGTGTTTAAAAGATTTTAAATTTGACGCAAAATTAAATATGATTAAAGATTTTAGTCAGGTTGATGGTAAATTTATTAAAAATTTAGAGCATGGTATGGGAATGTCTATAAAAACTTTGATTTTCAAAGAACTCCCCTTAATGCTAGAAAAAATAAAGCAAAATAAAGCAAAAAAAGATTGTAAAGAAAAATGCGTTAGCTATCCTTGTGAAGATTTACTTTATCAATTTAGCCAACGCAATGATAAAATAGCACTCAAAATAGAAAAAATTTAAGGAAAGTTCAAGTGACCTTTGTCAGTGTGGCTTTGAGTAAAAATGAGAATTTTAAAAATTTAGCAAGTAAAACTTATGTTTTAACAAGGAGTTTGTAAATGATAGTGAATAAAACTTATGAAATTGACTCTTGCGATGATGTGGAGTTAGGCATCAAACGCACTTCAAAGCTTGAGTTTAAGCTTTGGTATGATGAGTCAAAAGATATTGAAGCTTTGGTTTTTATAGCACAAGGAGTGGGTGCTGATTGCAATGATAAATACTTAGATTTGATACTTAAATCCTTGCTTAAAACTTTTAATGTAGCCTTTGTCGGGGTTAATTATCACTGCATTGGAAATCGTCCCCAAACAGGCTCACGCTTTTACCTAGATGATATAGACAAACTTATTTTAAAAACAAGTTGCCAAACCATAGACCTTAAACTTCCTTTTGATTTAAGTGGAACTTGCGACCAAGATAGAGCAGCTGAAATTTTTCGCTTTATCAATGATGCTCTCATAGAAAGAAAGATGAAGGGTGCAATGGACCCTAATTTTTATTTGCAGTTACATACCACTATGCAACCTACCAAAAACGAGTATCAAAATTTCGGACTTATGCAAGCAATTGATTTGTTAAATACGGCACTTTATCTTAAAAAGAACGCTCCTTTTAATACTACGGGGGGGGGGGTTCCCATTATTATGATAGGTGGCTCTCACGGGGGATATTTAGCCCATCTAGCAGCTAAATTCGCACCTTGGCTAGTTGATGGGGTGATAGATAATTCTAGTAGTGCAAAGTTTTTATTTTTATGGCGTTTTGTAGGTTTTGGAAAGGAGATTGATTTTATGCAATACAGCGAGTTTGCGACTTATAATTTTTATAATCATATTCGAACTTGTGCTTCGACTAGGACCTTTTGGACAAGTAATACCGCATCGCCTTATTTTTTCTCTCCTGCTAGAAGAAAAATTCGTAATCTTTTTGAAAATGAGCATTTGGCTAGACAAGCTAAATGTTTAAAAACTCATTTTGTGAGTTATCATTCGCTCAAAGATGAGTATATTCCTTTGGAAGAAAAAAATATTTTTTATAAAGAACTGGCTAACTTAGGATTTGACGCAACTTTACATACTATCACTAAAGAAGCTCAAATCGATGGAAAATTCATTAAAAACTTAAATCACGGAATGGGAATTCCACTCAAGCTTTTAATCAAAAAAGAACTCCCCTTAATGCTAGAAAAAATAAAGCAAAATAAAGCAAAAAAAGATTATAAAGAAAAATGCGTTAGCTATCCTTGCGAAGATTTACTTTATCAATTTAGCCAAGAAAATGATAAAATAGCACTCAAAATAGAAAAAATTTAAGGAAAATTCTGTGTTGGAAAAAAACATACAGGCTTTATTAAGTGGTGTCAATGAACCCTTAGGAAATAAGCTTTTAACTTTTATACAAACTAAAACCTGCTCTTCTTTTAGTATAGATGAAAATTTAAATATCTATGATAAAAACAATAAGATTTTTATGTATGAAAATTTAGAAGAAGAGCTTAATCATTTTTATCAAAGTATTTTAGAAAAAACTCATCGTTATCCTTTTATATGTATTTATGGTATAGGCAATGCTTTATTGATAAAAAATTTAGCCAAGCATTATAAACATCTTTTTGTCTTTGAAAACGAAATAGAGCTTTTTATCTTAGCCTTAAGTGCGGTGGATTTAAGCGATGAGTTAAAAAGTGGCAAAATTTATCTTGTGGATATAAATGAAGAAAGAGCCGACATTCAACTACTTATACTTTTTGACCAAAATGATATGTTTTTATGGTTAAACCTTTACAAAATGTTTGCAAATAATTCCTATTATAAAGAGTTTTACCTAAATTCTTGGCGTGAGGCTAACGCATTTTGCGAGAAAAATATCGAAGTCGTGATAAGAAATTTAAGTCTCGGTTTAGACATTCCTTTTGAGTGCTACGCCAATCTTTTACAAAATATCCCTGCTATGCTTGAGAGCATTCCTTTTCAAAGAATTTTAAGCGAAAGAAAAAATAGCTTTGAAAATGCCATAGTCGTTTCTGCAGGACCAAGCCTAG
>NZ_JBKORB010000006.1:0-106063 GCF_046764905.1 Campylobacter parajejuni | reverse complement strand
CCTAAAAAACTCAATGATAAAAATGAAAGTATTAATTATCATAATATTCCTGCTGAGCTTGCATGGGAGATGAATTTACCTTTACCTGAGAATTATGAGTTTATATGGTTGGGTGGGCATGGAGTTGGAACTGAAGCATTAAAAGTATTTTTTTCATATAATAATATTATTATTCCGGATAATTATTTTAATTACGAAACAGGACTGCAACGATATAAATTTGCTTTAAACATTTTATTAAATGATATCACTCATATTAAAGCTATACGCCTAAAAGATTATTATTTTAATGACTATGAAAAATTTTGCAAATTAATTCAAAAAAAATGCAAGTTCGTGTTTCAAATAAGAGACTATATTGAAATATTTGTATGTTATCACAACCATAGAGCTAGAAAATCTAATGCTATTATGGAATTTGATACTGATACAGATTTACATAGAGTTTTCGATAGGTTTTGCTATTTTTCGTCTAGTGGGGAAAATCTTCCAATCGAATTAAATTTGAAGAATTTTAGCTCTTGGAATCCATTACATCAAGATATGGGGTTTAGAACCTGTATTATGGAATTTTCTATGCTTAAATCTTTCGATAATGTTTTGGATGTGTTTTATATTGATATGAAAGACATTATTGGAAATAGAACATATCAAACAATAAAAAGTGTGTTTAATTTTCTTGGTTTAGAAATGCAAGAAAATAAAAATTACCAAGAAAAAATTGTTAGCAATGATGATAAAATCATTTTTCCGCTAATCCTTGATATTTCTAAAATGATAAAACATTGTAATGATAATGCAAAACTCACGATAATTTCACGTGATGAAACATTTGATAGTATGATTTATGATGATATAACTGATACTTTAAACACGGAAAATATGTATAGAGTATTAATTCTTAAAGGAAATAAGTCTCTCTTAAATAATTTAATCTTAGAGAATCTACAAAGCTATTTTAAAAATTTTACTAATATACTAAAATATAAATTGGAAGAACAAAAGAAAAATAGAGTCAAAGAAACTGATTATATTAACATATATAAAGCAGATAAAATTCGCAGGAATTTGCTACATACTATGACAAATCACGAATTACAACATATCAAACAACATCGCCCCGATATAATTGCTTCTTGGAAATATTATATGGAATTTGAAAAAATGTGCGAAGAGTTGGATACAACAAATAAAGCAGAGTAAAGCACTTTGGAAAATAGTGATGATTGGCAAAAATCATAAAGACAAAATCGCTTGTCTTGCTTTTTCGCAAGAATTTAAACATTGCATCGGGTTGTTATCTATAACTTTACAGCTATCTAGCCGTAATCTTAACTCAGTTAAAAGAGTATCCATATCTAAAACAACTTCTCCAAATCCATCTCTTTCATAATCAAAATAACCTTGAGAATAAATATGCTTTGCAAAAAATTCATCTCTATCAAATTGGTAATATAGCACAGGCTTTTTTAAAACAGCCATTTCAAAAGCCACACTTGAATAATCTGTAATCATTAAAGAAGATTTACAAAACAACTCTTGCATACTTGTTTTATAAGAACTTATAATATAACTTGGTAGATTAAAATCATCTAAATACATCCTTACTTGTGGATGTGGCATAAAAACAACGCTATATCCGTATTGCTTTGCTAAATTTTCTAATTCTTTGCTGCATAAAAATTCTTGCCATTTTTGAAAATAAAGAGATTTTATAAAATCAGGATTTTTAGTTCTCACTCCATATTTTTGTATTTTCCCACTCAAATACTCTCTCCAAGTGGGCATAATTAAAATCTGTTTTGTGTTTGTTTTATTGTTTTTACGCAAAGTGTCCCATCTAGGAAATCCTGTTAATTTCACTTCTTTAGAAGTAAATTTATAGTGATTAAAATCACCTGCAATCGAATTATATTCAGCTTGAAATCCTGTGATAAATAAATCTATTTTTCTTTGATTAAGCCATTTTGAAACATCATCTTTTGTTACCCCGTGTTGTAAAAATATAAAATCTTTAGTTTTCAAAGTATCTCCACCAAAAGCATTAAAAATATATCTATCAATATGAGATGAGACAACCTTATCCGCTCTATGAAGCAAATATTTAAATTTCAAACTTTTTGGTTCCACCAACTTAAAACCTTCTTGTCTAAGTCTTTCATAATCACAAGATTTTTTTTGAAGAGCAAAAACAATTTTTTGTTCGGGATAATTTTGCATTACATACCTATATAAATGCTCGGCATTATCATCAGCTCTCCAGCTCATATCGGCAAATAACCACAAATTAGCATTTTTTGCTCTTTGTTTTTTTTGCCTTTTTAAGGTTTTCAAAACCTTGCTTAAATTCACAATAAACCTATCGTTAAAAATTAATTTTAATTTTTGTGAATTTACATAAACACTGAGTATCTTAGAATCATTTTTAATCTTAATCCACATTCTTCTTTCATATAAAAATATCTCATCTAGCAAATCATATTGCCTTATTTTGGAATATTGTGTATCAATTTTTTTATCATCTAAAAAAATCTCATTGACATGGGCTTTATCATTAAAATAATACTTCACTAAAATTTCATCATTTTTATCATCAATACTTTCGATGAAAGCCGCATTTTCACCACAAACTTCATTTTTAAAATAACTCAATACACCTCGTGTAATCCTATAATCAAAAGAATTATTTTTAAAATTTTTTATTGTAAAAACATCTATATAAGAAAAAATTTCAAATAAAATAGCTTTAAATTCCTTTTTTTCCATATGGCTTAGAATCTGTATTTTTGCATTAGAATCAAGCAATTCTTTTATATACCAGCAAAGATCATATAAAACAACATTTTGTATAAAATTAGGAATAGGTGTTTTTGCATCCTTTAAAAGTTTTAAATAACCCAATTTAGGCACTACAAGATAATAATCTTTAATTTTATTTTTACCATCAAGGGTGGAATTTCCATCTTTTCTTTTTCTATAAAAATACCTTGCATTTTTTAAAAATATAGATTTTTTATCTAAATTTTGCAATAAATATTCATTCACAAAGTTCGCATCTTCAAAATTAGGTTTTAAATCTTCATTGAAAAACAAAACGCCCAGTAAATCAAATTTTAAAATAACACTAGCAGCAGAAAGCTGGATAAAGTGATTTAACTCTTTATTGTTTAAAATAGTGCAATAATTTTTATATTTGTAATTTAAAGGATGATTATCCCTATAAGTCTTAAATTTTTCAAAATAAAATATCACATTGCAAGAAAGCATACAAATATCATCATCTTTGTATTTTTTGACATTTTTATCCACCTCGCAAAAATAATCCCTATCTAAAAAATCATCAGGGTCAGTAAAGCTTACCCAAGAGATAGCTAAATCGTTTTCTTTTAAATATTTTAAACCCAAATTTCTAGCACTAGCTTGACCACCATTTTCTTTATGTAAATAAATTATATTTTTGGGATATTTTTTTTGATATTTTTTAATAACACTAGCAGATTTATCAGTGCTTCCATCATCAACACAAATTATAAAAATATTGTTTTTAAAATCCAATCTTTGATTTATAATGGATTTAAAATAATCATCTAAATATTTTTCTACATTATAAACTGCAGAGACTATGGCATATTTACTATAAGCTCTATATTTTTTGGGTTTAAATTTAGAAAAAAGTTTAGTAAAATAAATCCTAAAAAAACTATCTAAGATGATTTTTACAAATTTTTTATTTTCATTCGAAAGTTTTAGCATTATAGTCTTCTTAAAAAAAGTAAAAAACTCTCCAAACTAAATTTTTTAGCTTTGCAACTATCGAATAAAATGGCATACTTATCTATGCTTACATTGTATTTTTTGCAAAGTTGCTCATAAAATTCTATTAAACTTACCCCATTATTCTCCAAATTCGAACCAAGTTTAATTTTTTGTTGCAAGATATTTGAATTTTTATCATACTGCTTAAAGTATCCACGCAGTCTATTTCTACCATGATAAAGATGAAATGCCACTTTCTTCTCAAAAAAATAAGGCAAACCATTAAAAGCAAGGTATTTTCTAAAACCTTGACTTAGAAGAGGTGCTTTATAAAATTTATTAATCATTAAATCTTTAGTTGGCTTAATTGCATTTTTATAAAGAGCAAGTTTTATCATAAATTCAAAATCCTCTCCACCACGCCCCATAAAATCTTCATCAAAACCACCCACAGCAAAATAATCTTCTTTTTTCATAAAAATACTAGCACTAGGAAGAGCAAGATGTAAAAACAAATCTTTCCTAAAAGAAATATACTTTTCAAACATTTCTTCTCTGCTAAATTTAAAAACTTCCCTTAAACCCTTTCTTGTAAGATACAAGCAAGGCAACATTATAAAAGAATTTTTACCCTTTTTAATATCATTAATGCACTCATCACTTAATTCCTCATCAAACAAACAATCTACATCCATAAGATAGATAAATTCGCCCAAACATTGCTCTACTGCTCTATTTCTAAGCAAACTTTGACAGATTAACTCGGTATAAAATTTCCCTGAAACTAATTTTACATTACTTTTTCTTGCAGTTATTTTTTTAAGATATTTATCAAATATGCTTCCGCGGTCATTATGCCCAAAAACAAGCTCAACCTCATCACTAGACCTTTTTAAAATATTTTTAATCTTTTTAAGTATATCAAAAGGTCTTAAATCCAAATCCACTGGAATGATGACGCTATATTTCAACTACACACTCCCTATCGCATAAAGCTGGATAATGCCTACAACTTTATTTTCTTTAGAAACAACAATTTCTTTAATCTTATGCCTTAGCATAATCTCCTCTGCCTCGCTTGCCATAGCATCCGCATCCACGACCTTAGGATTTGTACTCATAATTTCTTTAGCTGTAAAATCAAATCTTGGCTTATCATTAGCCTTTAAAGCCCTACGCAAATCCCCATCAGTGATGATTCCTACTAATTTTTCATTTTCAAGCACCACACAAAGCCCTAGCTTTCCACTTGTCATTACATCAACAAGGTCGTTAAATTCCGTATCAGGACTAACTAAAGGAAGATGGCTTGAAACCATCAAATCTTTTACCTTAGTTAAAAGCTTACGCCCCAAACTTCCCCCCGGATGAAAAAGCGCAAAATCATCGGGCTTGAAATTTCTGGCTTTCATCAAAGCAGCCGCTAAAGCATCGCCCATAACCAAAGTCGCTGTTGTTGAAGACATAGGAGCTAGCTGCAAAGGACAAGCTTCTTCTTTGATGGCTATATTTAAAAACACATCGCCTTGCTTTACAAGAGTAGAATTGCACCTTCCACACATCGCTATGAGTGGGATTTTACGCTTTTTAATCGCGGGGATAATCTTTAAAATTTCTTCTGTTTCACCTGAATTTGAAATAGCAATCAAAACATCATCAGCAGTCAGCATACCCAAATCCCCGTGCAAAGCTTCCCCCGGATGGATAAAAAAGCTAGGAGTGCCTGTGCTTGCTAAAGTAGCAGCGATTTTAGCTCCTATATGACCTGATTTACCCATTCCGCTTACTATGCAACGCCCTTTGGTATTTAGCATTAAATTCACAGCTTGGTTGAAATTTTCATCTAAATTTTTAGCCAAATCTAAAATAGCTCTAGCTTCTTTTTCAAAAACTTCCTTTGCTACTTCAAGAGTATTCATATTCAAACCTTAAAGATTAAGCACAACATTGGTAGCGATAGCAATTTGATAAAGAATTTGAGTTAGCATTGAAAAAATTTGCAAATTCTCGCTATCGACTTTTGGCAATACAAGCACAGAATCCCCCGCTCTCATATCTATACTTCCACGATATTTTTCTGCCTTGCCATTGCTTCTTATCACAAGAACCTTTGAAGTATCAGCTCTTTCTGCGTAACCCCCTGCAAGATTGATATAGTATTTTAAATCTTTTCCCTTATCATACACAAAAGCTCCGGGTAAAGAAACCTCACCTTGAACTATGATGAGATTATTTTTACTTGGCACATTTATGGTATCACCATCTTCTAAAATAACGGAATTATAAGACTTTGGATTGTCAATTACGATTTGTCCTTTAGGCTGCACTTGCTTAGCTCTTTGAATGAATTCTAAAATTGTTCTTGCCTGCTGGGCTCTTATAGCCGCACCCTGGGCTGTAACAGAACTGCTTGTCAGTGCTAAAGTTTCAAGCTCTTTAAGCTGGGCATTGATAAGCTCTTTTTGGGTTCTAGCCACGCTCTTTCTAAAGACCTGTAAGGCTTGCATATCTGATTGCAAATTCGCTTTGATAAGTTTGGAAACATCTTCTAAAGTCGTTCCTTTCCTAACAACTAAAGTTTTTAAACCATTATGCTCGCCATTGATGCTTAGGGTTATATTTTCAGAAATATATTCAGGGTGGAACTCCACTTCATCTGCGGTTTTGAGTAAAACCTTTGAAAATTGCATTTTATTATAAGCACTGACATCAAGCTTATGGTCATCTCCATAGCTTTTTACAATAGCATTGGTTACGATAGGTTTAGCCCCCGATACCCTAGCTAAATCCGCTAAAGTTTTAATATCATTTGAAAGTTCAAAACGAAAAGGTCTTTGCACATCCCCATTAACAAAAGCGTAATTTTGGACATTTCCTACTAAAATCACATCCCCACTTCTAAAAGGAAAAATATCCATCTGCCCCTTAAGCAAAAAATCATATAAATCAATATTTTTTATCACGCTATTATTACGCAAAATTTGTATATCTCTAAAGCTTCCGTATTCCAAGTTTATCCCACCTGCTTTATCAAGATATTGTATCACTGAATCAGAACTAAGCCCTTGATAAAGTCCCGGAGCATTGACACTTCCTGTTACAAAAACGCTAACATTTTGATAAGCATTCATATCCGCATAGACAAAAACATTATTTTTGTAAATTTTATTCACGCGTGCTTTTATAACACTGACAAGAGCGCTATTTTTCACTCCCAATAAATTAACAGCTCCTACTTTAGGGATAAAAATATTCCCTTGAGAATCCACAACTAAAATTTGAGAAAATTCAACAGCTCCCCAAATTTTCAGACTAATTTGATCCCCCACTGCGATTTTGTAATCAGGATTATAAACCCTTTGATTGTAATTTTTAAAATTTCCATTGAAAAGATGGGCTCCAAATACTGAAACAGGATGAATCTTTGTAAGATTATTTTCTTTACCAGCTAAACCATAAGTTGAACTTAAATTTTGCTCCATAGTCGCTGTGGATGAAGTTTGTTCCTCTGCGGCAATGATTTGCGAAATATCCACTGCTGCAAAACATAAAATACAACTAAAAAATAAAAGCCATATTTTTTTCATTTTAATACTTATGCTCCTCTACTATCATTTTAATAAATTTAACAATGCCAAAAATCAAAGATAATACAATAAAAGCGGTTAAAATATTATAAATTCTTTGAGGATACCTTGCACTTTGGGGGGTGTCTGGGCTTTGTATAACAACCAGTTGTTTTATCTTTCTTAAAGCTTCTATTCTGGCACTCTCATAAGCTTTTAAAGCCGCTTCATAAGCTTTTTGCGCAAAAGTAGCTTCTATGGTTAGGTCTTGAAATTTAGCCGCAAGGTCGTTAAGTTTTTGTGAAGGAGTATTGGCTGAAATTTTAGCCTTTTCTCTAAGAAGTTGCTTTTTAATCGCTTCAATTTCTGCCTTAAGGGCTACTACTTCAGGAGCTGCATCATTCATATAGCTTTGCAAGGTTAAAAGTTTGGCTTCTTTTTGGGCTAAATTGGCTTCAATCTGTGCAACCAAACTTGCTTTAGTTTCAGCTTGCTTTAAAGGGTCAAAAACTCCATACTTATTCTGAAAAGCAATCAAATCATTTTGTGCCTTTTGATAGCGTTCTTTATATTTTTGCACTTCGTTTTCAGCAAAAGCCATTTGTTCTCTAGCTGACTTATGTGAAATTTCATTGATAAATTTTTCACTTTCTTGCATAATACTTTGAGCTATTAAATGGGCTGATTCAGGCGTGAAGCCTTCTACTTCTACCTTTAAAAGTCCGCTATTTTCATCAGAATGGAGCTTAACCCTTGCTTGGTAATATTTAAGATAGCTTTCCATAGAGCTTGAGTCCCAAATTCTAAAAGGCAAATCGATGTGTTGTTCTTGATAAAGCTCCTTGAGTTTAATTTTTTCATCTAAGGTTTTTAGCATATCACTGGATAAGATATAGCCCTTTAGATATTTCATATCCTCGCTAGCTGTGGAGGTACTGCTGAGTAAAGATAAAATTCCACTCGTTTGTGTGCTTTCTCCGCTTGTGGCTCTAACATCTAAAATCATAGTGCTAACATACCTTGGTGCTGCAATTAACACATAATAAATCACAACAAAAATCATTAAAAACCAAACAATTTTAAAAGAATCAAATATACTTAAATCTTTGATTTTTTCCAATAAAGTTTTATTTTCTTCCATTAAGCCTTTCCTTGATACACAGCTATTCCTTCATCCACATCATCATAAACCGTGATTTGTCCGTTTTTCATATAGATTATTTTATCACACCATTCTTTAATTTCAGCTACGCTGTGAGAAACCATAATCACTTTTGATTTACTTAATCTTTCTTTGTAAATTTTCACGCTTTTTTCCCTAAAAGCAGGGTCTCCAACAGCCCCTGCCTCGTCAATGAGATAATAATCAAACTCAAAAGCCATACTCAGCCCAAAGGCAATTCTCGCACTCATTCCTGAAGAATAAGTCTTCATAGGCTCATCAAAAAATTTTCCCAGCTCCGCAAAGTCTTCTACAAATTTTACTTTTTCTTGAAGCTCTTTTCCCTTGTAACCATACACTCTAGCTACAAATTTAGCATTATCCCTAGCCGTCAAAGAACCTTGAAAAGCCCCATTTAACCCCAAAGGCCAAGAGAGTTTTTTATTGGTGATTATCTTACCACTATCAGCAAGCTCTGCACCGCTTAAAAGTCGCATTAGAGTAGATTTTCCAGCTCCGTTACTCCCCATCAAACCTATACTGCAATTTTCAGGAAAT
Source organism: Campylobacter parajejuni (assembly GCF_046764905.1). Classification (NCBI taxonomy): domain Bacteria; kingdom Pseudomonadati; phylum Campylobacterota; class Epsilonproteobacteria; order Campylobacterales; family Campylobacteraceae; genus Campylobacter; species Campylobacter parajejuni. The sequence continues at coordinate 97,021 of NZ_JBKORB010000006.1, read as the reverse complement.
TCAAAGCTAAAATTTTTAAAAACATAATGCCTTCCACCGCTAAATAAAGGATAAGATTTAGTAAGATTAACAAGCTTTATCATTCTTTTTTCGCCGCTGTTAGAGCCTGTCTATTATAATAATACACAAAAAGTCCTATGAATAAAACAAGCAAAATCCAAAATATAGGGTAAAAATAGCTATACTCATCTTGCAAGGGATAATGCTCAAAAAAATTAAATCTCAAAAGCTCAAAAATATGAAGCAAAGGATTATAATAAAATAAATCAAGTAAGGGTCTTGGCATAAGCCAAGTAGGAAAAATCACCCCTGAAGTCCAGTAAAACACTATGCTAAAATAAGCAAGCAAGGTCCTTAAAGGCTCGACAAAATGCCAAATAATAGCAAAGCAAATTCCCAAAGCAAAGCCTGAGCAAATCAATAAAAAAATGCAAAATAACACTTCAAGCAAATAATTAGGAAGCACATCAAAGCCAAAAAACCATCCCGCAAAAAAAAGCACGGTAATCAAAATCACAAAATAAATACAAAACTCCAACAAGGTCCTAGCAATAAATACATGAATGGGTTTTACGGGCTTGTAAGCAAAAAGGGATAAATTCGCCTGAGTGCCATTCATTAGCTGATTGACTATGCTTCTAAACATAAAAAAAGGCACTATGCCTGAGATTAAAAACATAAAAATAGAAATCCCTTCAGGCATTACCTGATGATGATACTCTCTAATGATAGTTACTATGGTCGTAATCACTAAAACAATAGCCATAGGCTCACCCACGACCCAAAAATAACCCAAATATCTATTTTTACCAAATCTCGTCTTTAATTCCCTAAAAAATAAAGCGTGAATTACATTAAACATTGCTTGTTATTTATCCTAAATTTAAAGCTCTAATCATAACGCATTTTTTTAAACAAAACGATAAAAATTTTATTTTTTATGAAACTCAAGCTTTTTACTAAGAGCTAAAGCATTGTTAGTAAATTTAAGCCAAAAAAGCTCTAAAGCATAAATTTTAGCACTCCTATCTAAGCTCGCAAAAGCAAACTTAGAAAAATAAATTTGCTCTTGCTCTTTAGTGGCTATTTTAAATTCAGCCTTAGCTTGAATACCTTTTAAAAAGGCTATTTTATTTTCTTTGGCTATATTAATAGCTATGCTTGAATTTTTACTGGCTAATCTTATATGCTTAGTCTCTTTGTGAGAAGCGATGATAAAAGCTAGGTTTTTCTCATCAAAAGCATAAAAAGCACTAGCCGTATAAACGCCCTTTTCATCTCTCATAGCCCAAGATAAAAGCTGCTCGTTTTTTATAAATTCTAAAATTCTTTCATCCATTTGATAAAATTATACTCAAGTATTTTTAAAAATAGCCGATTTGAATTTCAAGGTATAAATCAAAGGAGTAAAAATGCAAATTGATGCAAGTAAAAATCAAAATTTTTCTATGGACTACACAACAAAAAGTGGTAAGCATTTGTCCTTGTCTATGTTTGATAAGCAAAGTGTAAATTATGCTAGCAATGAAGAAGGAAATAGCCTAAGCTTAAGAAGACAATATGGATTTAGCTTTACTTTTGAAGGTTCTAAACTCACTCAAGATGACTTAAATGAGATTAAAAGTGCTATGAAAGAAGTCGAACCTATGATAAATGACTTTTTGGCTAATTCTAAGGTTGGCAAACTCAAACCTAAAGAAATCATAGAATCGGCTATGCAAATGGCAAATATACTGCCTACACCAAGCGATGAAAATCATCAAAATGCCCTTATGAATAATTTTGCCAATAAACTAGACGATTTGCTCAAACAAAATCAAACAAATGATAAGAATATCAACTCTTCTATGCTCGAAGATAGCAAAAAATTACTCGATGAAGTTTTAGAACAAATGAAAAAACAGCTTGAAAAACAGCAAGAAAAGGCTAAAGAAAATCAAACTAACACAAAAGAGGGGCTAAATCTTTACGCTTAAATCCTATAATATTAAAAAAGGAGCTTTTAAATGACAAAGATTGAAATTTTAGAAAATATGCTCAAACTCCAACAAAAACTCAACGATGAAACAAATGGCTTAAACTGGGAAAATGGCTACACCCAAGAAGGAAAGCTCATAAGCTGGAGGCGTTGTATTTATATGGAGTGTGCTGAGCTTATAGACTCTTTTGCTTGGAAGCATTGGAAAAACATCTCAGCCCCTACAAATTGGGAAAATGTTCGCATAGAAATTGTCGATATTTGGCATTTTATTCTCAGCCTTTTGCTTGAAGAATATCGCAAGGACAATAATTTTAACACAATAGCCAATGAAGTGGTCTCTCTAAGCGTTTTTAAAGATTTTTGCAAAGAAGAAGAATGCCCTAGTGAAAGTGATATTTATGGTATTTTAAACGATATAGAGCTTATCATTCATAAATGCAGTGGCTTTGGCTTCAAGCTTGAAGAATTACTTTCGACTTATTTTACTTTGGCGATGAAATGCGGACTTAATCTTGAAATTCTTTATAAAACCTATATAGGCAAAAATGTTTTAAATATCTTTAGACAAAATAAAGGTTATAAAGACGGCAGCTATAAAAAAATTTGGAATGGCAAAGAAGATAATGAAGTTTTAGCAGGGATTTTAGAACAAGAGCTTGATTTTGATGCGATTTATAAAAGATTAGAAGAATGTTATAAAAATGCGTAATTTAAATATTTTAAGATTTGCTATCAAGGATTTTTTCACTCCAAAATTTTTAAAATTCTCCTTACTCCCCCTAATTTTCAGCTTTTTATTCTTGCTAGTTTTTGGAATTTGGGGTTTTATAAAATTGCAAGATTATTTTGCTTCCCTATTTAGCGTAAGCGAAACCTCTTTTTGGGCGTGGTTTTATGCCCTTCATTTTGTCCAAGTTCTTATCACTCTTATAAGCTTTTTATTTTCAGGCTTTATTGTCATTTTTGCTTCGGTTTTTTTGGCTCTTTTTATCACTTCTTTTCTTACCCCCTTCATCGTCAAAGAAATCAATCAAAAATACTACCACCACGAAAATACTAACGAAATTTCAACCCTGAAGCTTTTATTTGAAATTTTTAAAATATTTGCGAAATTCTTAGGCATTTTTTTGCTTTGCACTTTGGCTTTGTTTTTGCCTTTTATCAATCTTTTTGTGTATTATCTGGCTCTTTATTATCTCTTTCATAAGCTTTTAATGATTGATATTACAAGCACGGTTTTAGACAAGGAAAGTTTTAAAAATTTTCATTCTAATTTTTCGCCTTTAGAGTTTAAATTTAGCACTCTTTGTTTTTATCTGCTCTCATCAGTGCCACTTTTGGGACTTTTTTTACAGGTGTTTTTTGTGATTTTTCTCACGCATTTGGGTTATCAAAGAATTTTAAAATTAGAAATTAAGGCTTGAAATATCGATTTTATGATTATACAAATAAGCCCTTAAAAGTCTTGGAATTTTAGCTATTCTGCACTCTTCTTTGAAATTTTTAGGCAATTTTTCACAAGTTTCGTATTTAAAAACAACAGCCTTTTCGTTTTTATACACAAGTGCTATTTTGCCACCTAAAACACAATCACCCTTTAAAAGCTCTTTTCTTTGAGCCGCGCTCAAAAGCAAACCCTTCATTTTTACCGCTCTAGCGATTAAACTTGCATTTTTAGGACAAATAAGAAGTCCCTGACTTTCTTTAATATTTTCAAAATCATAAAGTTTTTTTCTCTCTTCGCTAAGATAAGAAAAACTTCTTTTTAAACCTTTATCAAACTCATTCACAAAGGCATTTGAGAAATTTTTTCTCATATAATTTCTAAAATATTTTTCATTTTCATTGCTCTCATCCTCAAAATAAAAAATTTCATTCTTGCTTAAAAAAGTTAAAATTTCATTCTTGCTTACAAAAAGTAAGGGGCGTAAAAGTGTATAGTTTTGGCGTTTTTCACACTCGCTCATTCCTAAAATTTCAGCCAGACCCGCCCCACGAGAAAGTTGCATCAAAAACCATTCAAACTGGTCATTTAAATGATGGGCTAAAATGAGCTTATCATAGCCTTGTTCAAGGCAAATTTTTTCAAAAAATTCATAGCGAAAGTCCCTTGCGTTTTTTTCAAAATTACTCTGAAATTTAAAAGCGTGTTCTATGAAAATTTTTTTATGAAATTTTAAGGCAAGTTCTTTGGCTTTTAACTCTTCTAAATCGCTATTTTTTCTAGTTTTATAATTTACCATAATCAAATCAAATAAAATGCCTTCTCGCACCAAAAGATAAAAAAGTGCAGTAGAATCACTTCCATAAGAAAAAGCAAGCAAATTTTTGCCCCTTTTTAAAAGAGCTAAAATTTCATCTTTAATTTTCATCTATTTTTCTTAAAGCCTTAGCAAGGAGTTTTTTATCTAAGTGCTGCAAAATTTCACATTCGTAAATTTGTCCCATTTCCAAATTTCCACATTCACTTTCATTGATAAGAATTTCCCCATCAATCTCCCTATCCCAACGCAAATCCTTTCCCCCAATAAAAAATTCCCCCTCACTACTCTCTCCAGTGCAAACCACCAAACGCCTTTGTCCTACTTCTTTTTCAAAACTTTTTTCTATGACCTCATCAACAATTTTTTCTATGATTTTAAGCCTTTTATTCATCACTTTAAAAGGCACTTGTTCCATATTAAAAGCCGCAGTGTCTTCTTCTTTAGAATACGCAAAAACACTTACCCTATCAAAGCCAAAATCTTTTATAAATTCACAAAGCTCTTCAAAATCTTGCTCATTTTCGCCCGGATGTCCTACAATAAAACCTGTGCGTAAAAAGCTATTAGGTGCTGCTTTCATAAGCTCTAAAAGCTTTAAAATTTGAGCCTTATTGGCACCTCTTTTCATCATTTTAAGCATTTTATCGCTAATGTGCTGCAAAGGCATATCAAAATAATTTACAAAGATTTTAGAAGCTATAATGCGTTTGATTAAAGTCTCACTTACGCTTGTAGGATAAAGATATAAAATTCTAGCCGCTCTTATGCCTTTGATTTTTTCCACCTCAGCTATTAAGCGTATAAGCCCATCTTTTTCGCCCCTATCAAACAAATAAGAAGAACTATCTTGTGCTATGAAAGAAAAATCCTTAAAACCCCTTGCCACTAGCTCTTTAAGCTCGGTTATAATGCTAGTGATTTCACGCGATTTTAACCTGCCTTTAAAGCTAGGAATGGCACAAAAGGAGCATTTTTGATTACAGCCTTCAGAGATTTTAATAAAAGCGTGTGAATTGGAGCCTGTAATAATGCGTTTGGAATTTTCACCCTGCAAATAGGTCGAATTTGAAAATAAATTCGTCTTTTTGAGTATCATTTCATCAATTCTCTCATAATCGCCAACCCCTGTGAAAAGATCAACTTCTGGAAGCTCTTTCATAAGCTCATCGCGGTAACGCTGCATCAAACAACCCGTTACGACTAGAAGCGAATTGGCTTTTCTTTGCTCGTGCAAAGCTAAAATCGCATTGATACTCTCTTTTTTCGCACTCTCAATAAAACCACAGGTATTTACGATTAAAACATCAGCCTTGCTTGGCTCATCACAAAGCTCATAAGCACTAAGGCGTCCTAGCATAATCTCACTATCGACTAAATTTTTATTACAACCCAAAGACCTAAGATAAAGTTTTGACATTTTTTTCCTAATATTAAAGTTTTATTTGATATAATTTTCGGTTTAAAAATATAATTATAGCAAAGAACTTTTATGGATAATTACGAATTTAGCGAACTTTTAAAAAATCTAAAAAACAAAGTCGGCAATATAGCTTCTATCATCAAGCCTGAAAATATCCAAATAAGACTTAAAGAAATAGAAGAACTTGAAAATTCCCCTTCTTTTTGGAGCGATGTCAGACAAGCAGGCTTCATAGGCAAAGAAAAAACTAAACTCAGCCATTTGCTAAAAAACTACGAAAATGCCTTTAACGCCTTAAATGACGCTAGTGAGCTTTTCGATTTAGCCAATAGCGAAAACGACACACAAACGCTTGAAGCTTTATTTAATGACGCACCAAAACTCGAAAATACCATCACAAGTCTTGAAATTTCCATGCTTTTAAGTGGTGAGCATGACAATAAAAACGCCATTGTTTCCATACATCCCGGAGCCGGTGGCACAGAGAGCAATGACTGGGCGAGTATGCTTTATAGAATGTATTTGCGTTTTTGTGAAAGAGAGGGTTTTAAGGTCGAGACTTTGGATTTTCAAGAAGGCGAAGAAGCGGGACTTAAGGATGTGAGCTTTTTGGTTAAAGGCGAAAATGCTTATGGCTATTTAAAGGCTGAAAATGGTATTCATCGTTTGGTAAGAACTTCTCCTTTTGATAGTGCAGGACGCCGTCATACAAGCTTTTGTAGTGTTATGGTAAGCCCTGAGCTTGATGATGATATAGAAATTGAAATTGAAGAAAAAGATATAAGAATAGACTATTATAGGGCAAGCGGTGCAGGTGGGCAGCATGTCAATAAAACCGAATCAGCCGTGAGAATCACGCATTTTCCAACGGGCATAGTCGTGCAATGTCAAAATGACAGAAGTCAGCACAAAAACAAAGCCACTGCCTTTAAAATGCTAAAATCCCGCCTTTATGAGCTTGAGCTTATGAAGCAGCAAGATAGTGCAAATTCAAGCGAAAAAAGCGAGATAGGCTGGGGGCATCAAATCCGCTCTTATGTGCTTTTTCCCTATCAACAAGTAAAGGATAATCGTAGCAATGAAGCCTTTTCTGCAGTGGATAATATCTTAGATGGGGATATTAAAAAAATGATAGAAGGTGTTTTGATAGCTTTGAAAGCAGAGTAAAGGCTACAAAATTTAAAATGATTTAAAAAAATTATAGGCTGATGATTCTTATTCTTTATTAGAAATTTCAATTTTACTTGTATATTTTTGTAACATTCTTTCAATTAAAATTTAAGAAATATTAAATTTTAAATAATTTATTATGAATAATAAAATAAAATATTAATATTTTATAAGCTAGGAGTAAAAATGAAAATTCTAAACATAGGTGCAAAAGCCCTTTTTTTAATGGCAAGTTTAGGCTGTTTAAATACCGCCCTAGTCGCTAAGGACATCAAACCCATCATCGTCATACACGGAGGCACAAGTGGTCTAGGTTTAAGCAAGGAAGAATTTGCCAAACGCGAAGTTGTGATGAAGCAAAGTTTAAAGGCAGGGCAGAAAATTTTAGAACAGGGTGGAAGTGCTACTGATGCAGTGATTGCAGCGATTAAGGTTATGGAAGATAGCGAAGAATTTAATGCAGGAAAAGGAGCGGTATTTACAGCAGATGGCTTTAATGAGCTTGATGCTTCCTTGATGGAAGGTAAGAGCAAAAAAGCAGGAGCCATAGCTATGGCAAGAACGATTAAAAATCCTATCGAAGCAGCTAGAGTAGTGATGGAAAAAACGCCTCACACACTCATAGCAGGAGAGGGAGCAGACAAGCTAGCTAAAGAAAATGGACTTGAAATTGTGTCGCAAAAATACTTTTACACCCCGCACCGCTACAAACAACTTGAAGATGCCAAAAAGAGCAAAGAAATTCTGCTCGATAGCGATAAGGCAAAGGCACATTTGGGTAATTATACCGAGCCTTATTTGGGCACTGTGGGTGCCATAGCCTTAGACAAGGAAGGGAATTTAGCCGCTGGGACAAGCACGGGTGGCACGACCAATAAAATGACAGGACGCATAGGCGATTCGCCTATTATCGGGGCGGGTAATTACGCAGATAATGATTCTGTGGCTATTTCTTGCACAGGCACGGGCGATATTTTCATAAGGGCTATTGCAGCTTATGAAGTGTCCGCTCTTTATAAATATAAAAAATTATCCGTGCAAAAAGCAGCCCAGCAGAGTATAGATGAAGTGGCGAAATTAGGCGGAACGGGTGGCATTATCTCCATCGATAAAAACGGCAATGTAGGCTATGCTTGGACTAAGGATAAACTAGGAATGTATCACGGCGAAGCCAGAGTGGGTCAAGAGCCTAAGGTCTTTTTTCCTGTTGCTAAGTAAATGCAAATTAGCTTGAACCTTGAGTTTTAGGACAAGAATATTGTCCTAAACACTTTAGCATTAGCTAAATTTTTATCCTAAATCTTAAAATTTAAACAACGCAATTAAGCTTAAAATAATAACTTCATTCGGGCAAATTTTTATGCAAAATTTCTTCTAAAACCGCAGTGGCATAAGAGCCTTTTTGTAAAAAAAATTCCATACAAAAATGAGCCTTTTCTTCATCATAACGCCATTTTAAATCTTCTAAATATCCCCACATAAAGCGTCTTGAGCCTTGCATTTTAGCCTTAAATTCCAAAGCGTCTTTAAAGATTTCATTTTCTAAATTTAAAGCCAATCCTTCCCCTGCCTCATAAGCCTTAGCACCGATTAAAAGTCCCATAGCACTAATATCTCTTGCTTTAAAACGCTCAAGCTCAGCATTTAAATTCTCACACAAAAAACACTTTCCAAAAGGATAATGCCCCAAAACCTCGCCCCTTAAAAGCTTGAAAAATTGCTTTTGTTTTTTAAGCTGCCTAGCTTCTTCTTTAGAAATTTTATAAATTTGAATCAATTCTTTCTCACTAAAATCATTTGTAAAATGCGATAATTCCACTCTTTTACTCAAATAACGATTAAAAAGCTCACTTTGAAAAGCTGAGATTAAAAACTCTTTCATTTTTACATTTTTCATCTTTTTGCCACGCAAAATTTCAAGCCCTTCCTTATAATTATCTTTAAATTTTCCAAAACGCTGATAGCCAAAATAATTCGCAAAACCCTGTTTATCCAAATTTATCAAAGCCTGTTCTAGCTTTAAAGCATCACTTGGCAAGACTTTTTTTAAACGGATGAAAAAGGAATTTCCTTTTAAATGCCCTATTCTTAGCTTATTTTCGTGAGTGAAACTTTCCAAAATTTTAAGCTTAGAATGAGAAAAATTCGACAAAAAACTCTCAAATTTTTTAGGCATAGAAAGGTATTGAAAGGTCGAACCCTGTTTGTCTTTAAGTCCCGCATAACCAAAATCACGCAGTTTTACCCCACTTATCTGGCTTAAAATTCGCAAAGCCTCACTTGTGGTTAGGTCCTTTTTGTGAATATGCAAAATAAGATGTTCGCCCTTGCCACTAAATTCATACAAGGGCCTTTCACGCACCACAAAATCATCGCTATTTTTACTAAAATACGCATTAATAGGACTATGCTTTAAACTATACAAAGGTTTAAAAATGATGCTCTCTTCCGTCAAATTCATATTTTCCTTTCACTGCTTTTCCAAAGATATTTAATTTCACGCCGTGTTTTTTTGCGATTTGCTCTATATTTTGACGCTCTTTTTCATCAAAACCAAACAAAATTTCATATTCTTCCCCACTATAAAGCGTTCCATCATCAAGCTTTTTAAACCAAGAAATTCCACAATGATTTAAATTTAAAAGCCTTGATAAATCCTTACTCAAACCATCTGAAATATCCATAGCACAAGAAATAAAAGGTGCGATTTCATAGAAAAAATCAGCCCTTAATCTAGGCTTTATGAAGATATGATTTGAATTTAAAGTGCCTCCATTTTGTAAAAGCTCAAGCCCTTTTAAACTCCGCCCTAATCTTCCTGTGTAGGCTAGTAAATGCCCCTTTTTTAAACCTTTTCTAAAGACGGCTTTGTTATTGATTTTTGAAATAATAGTAAGGCTAAGGTCTATTTTATCATTACTAATGGTATCGCCGCCTATGATTTCTATATTAAATTTTCTAGCTGTTTTTAAAAAGCCTTTTTGCAAGGCTTTGATTTCATCTTCGCTGAAATTTTTTGGCAGGGCAAGTCCTAAAAGTGCGTATTTTGGCACGGCATTCATCACAATGGCATCTGAAATATTGACAAGCATTGCTTTGGAAGCGATTTGCTCTAAGCTAAACCATTCTCTTTTAAAATGCACATTTTCAAAAAACAAATCCTTGCTAAAACACCAATCGTCTATGATAGCACCATCATCGCCATTTTTTTCATTTAAAAAGGCTTTGATAATCAAATCTTCTTTATTCATAGAAGCAATTTTATAAAATTTGCTTTTAAATTTGAGTGAATTTAAAAAAAATTTTATATAATATAAAAATTTTAAGGAAAAATGATGAAAAAATTAGAATTAAGAATTTTTAGATTTGATAAGAATAAGGATTACGAGGCTTATTATAAACCCTATGTTTATGAAACTTACGAAAATTTTGCAAGCCTTTATGATTTGCTTTTGCAGGTGCAAGAAGATGATATTTATTTTGATTTTGACAAAAATGAAGACGCTTATATAAAGGTAAATAAGCAAATTTTGCCCCTTTTTACCCCTTTAGAAAAGTTGGTAAAAAAGCTGGGTTTTGAGCTTTGTATCGAGCCTTTAAGCACCAAAAGAGCTATAAAAGACCTCATCATCGATAAAAATGATTTTTTAGACAAATACAAATACCTTGCAAAATTTGGCAATGAAAGAGATAAAAAGCTTTATGAAAGGTATGATTATTTGTATTATGCGAGTGAAATTTTAGAATACCATCCTGATTATATGGGCGATGGAGTGTTTTACTTGGCTTTTAAAATGATAGAAAAATACCCTGAAAAAAAGATGGAAATTTTAAAAATCCTAGCCGATAGAGAAAAGGGGATTTTTTACCATCTTCCTAGTAAAAATGAAAAGCTAGAAAATGCCATAAAAACTTTGCAAAATGAAATTTTAACCTTAGGGCTTTTTGATAAAAATATTTTACACTTTGACTTAGCTAAAACGGGAGCTTTTGATAATGAAATCAAAGAGCTTAAAGAAATAAAATATGATTTTAAAAATTTCAATATAGCCCTTTATGGCTTTGAGGCTTGCGACACTTTAAAAGCTAAGTTAAAAGCCAAAATTATCTCCTATGAAAACAGCACAAAAAACAATGGCTTTACTTTGCTGAATTTAAATCCCAAACTAAGCTATAAAATGACGGCTGATATACTTTTAGACGCTTATGATAGTGGGGCTGATTTTATGGTGGTAGAAGAAGAAAAAGACTTTTATCTTTTTGATACTTGTGCTAAAAAACTTATGCAAACAAGTGGTAGGGAATTTGATGATTTTTATATTTTAAGTCGTTTCGAGTTTTTAGCTCTTATTCAAGGCATACAAACTCCATCATTAAAAAATCACACCCTAAAGGTTACTCTCGTATGAAAATTTCTTTAGAATGCAAAGACCTTATCATAGAAAAGGCTTTAGAGCTTTTTTTAAAAGAGCATTTGGTAATGAAAAAGGATTGTGATTTTATCATCAGTGATGAAAAAATTCACAGCCTAAAACCCATCTTTATCATAAATAAAAACTCACCCTTTTTAAGTGTGCCTTTTAGTAAAGAAGCCCTAATGACAGCTTTGGAAGAATTTGACAATGCCTTGCAAGCTGCAGCCTTAAAACTTGCTTTGGAGCAAAAAAGATTACTTGAAGAAAAAATTGACTCTATTGCTTTGGAATTTCAAAAAGACTATGAAAATAAAATATCCTCCGCCATCAAAGAGCTTAAAAGCAAACTCATAAAAGCCCTTAATGATGAATGATGAATTTATAAGCGTCAAGGACTTTTTTAACTCCACTAAGAAGCAAAAAAATTTGCTTCAAAAAGTCCATACTCCCAAAGAACAAGTAAAAAAAGCTAAAGAAACAAAGCTTTATACCCATATAGAAAGTGGTAAATTTAAGGGTAAAAAACTGCTTTTGCCTAGTCTTACAACGACAAGAAGCACTAAAAGCATAGTAAAAAATTGTGTTTTTAATGTCATAAGAGAAGATTTAAGAGCTAAAATTTTCATCGAAGCCTTTGGTGGAAGCGGAGTGATGGCAGCTGAGGCTCTGAGTAATTATGCTTTAAAAGCTTATGCCATCGAGCTTGATACAAAAGCTTATAAAATCGCCTTAGAAAATGCTAAAAATCTTGATATAAATTTAGAAATTATCCACGCAAATACTTTTGAAATTTTACCCCAACTCCTAGAACGCTTAAAAAGGGAATATTCAAAAAATGAAATCATTCTTTATTTAGACCCACCCTTTGATATAAGAGAAGGTTTTAGTGATATTTATGAAAAAATTTATAGCTTTTTAGAAAATTTAGATTTAAAGGCTTTAAATTTAATTATTTTTGAACACCACTCAACCATCAAAACTCCTAAAAATTTACAGAATTTTCAAAAAAGCAAAGAAAAGAAATTTGGCTCAACGAGTTTGAGTTTTTACACTCCCTAACTCACTTGGAACACTTATTGCTTTATCTATCTTTAACAATAGATTAAAGGAAGAATCCATGAGAGTTTTAACACTATTTTTACTCTTTATGACAAGCATTTTTGCGGTGCAAATCAAGGATGTAGCAAACACCGTAGGCGTAAGAGATAACCAACTTATAGGTTATGGACTTGTTGTAGGGCTTAATGGAAGCGGCGATGGCACCAGTTCTAAATTCACTCTACAATCTGTGTCTAATCTTTTGCAAGGTATGAATATCAAAGTGGACCCTAATGACATCAAATCAAAAAATACCGCAGCTGTTATGGTTACAGCCAAACTTCCAGCCTTTGCAAAAAGCGGCGATAAACTTGACATCACAGTCTCATCCTTAGGTGATGCAAAGTCTTTACAAGGTGGGACGCTTTTACTTACTGCCCTTCGTGGGATAGATGGAGAAATTTATGCTATCGCTCAAGGCTCTATTGCAACAGGAGGTTTAGCAGCAAGACCGGGCGGAGCAGGTTCGCACTCAACCGCTGCAACTGTGATGGGAGGAGCTAATGTAGAAAGAGAAATCCCACAAAATTTTAGCCAAAATAGTGATTTAACTCTAAGCTTAAAAGTAGCGGATTTTAAAACAGCAAGCGATATAGAAAGGGTTTTAAACTCGGTCTTTGATGAAAGCGTAGCAAGGGCAATTGACTCACGCACCATTAAACTTCAAAAGCCCGAAGAACTTTCTAGTGTGGAATTTATGGCTAGGGTTTTAGAACAAGATATAGCTTATAAGCCTCAAAGCAAGGTCATCATCGATGAAAGAACAGGCACGGTTATAGCAGGAGTGGATGTAGAAGTAGAACCTGTTTTAATCACGCATAAGGACATTACCATCAAAATAGACCCTAACAATAACGCCGAGGCAAATCAAAATGAAGTGGATATGAGAGATGGGGGCTTCATAGACCCAAGTTCAAATACCCTAAGGATTAATAACGAAAAAAGCACAGTCGCAAACATAGCCAGAATGCTTAATAAGCTAGGTGCCACCCCTAATGACATCATAGCCATAATGGAGAATTTAAAGCGTGCAGGTGCCATTAATGCGGACTTGGAGATTATATGATGAAAATAGATAATTTTTTAAGCACTTATAGTATGAATAATGCCTTATTTGATAGTGCAAGTAAGGCAAAAAATTTAGAAGCTAACATCAAAATAGATGATAAAAGTATAATTACAAAAACCAAAGAAGACGAGCTTTTAAAAGAGCAAACCGATGCTTTTGAAGCCTTTTTCTTAAAGCAGGTATTAGATGTGTCTTTAAAGACTGAAAATTCACTTTTTGGCAAGGATGCAAGCGATGAAATATACTCTTCTATGTATAATGATACTATGAGTAAGGCTTTAAGTGGGGGTATGGGTTTTTCAAAATTATTATACGATTTTTTAAAAGAAAGGGGTTAAGTTTTTTAAATTTTGGTCGATATGGTTTGTAGAGGATTATAAACAAGGAGGCATAAAATGATTAATCCTGTGCAACAATCTTATGTGGCAAACACCACATTAAATACGAATAGAACAGATAAAGAAACAAAGACAAACGATACTCAAAAAACGGAAAATGATAAGGCGAGCAAAATCGCAGAGCAGATTAAAAACGGCACTTATAAGATAGATACTAAAGCCACAGCAGCAGCGATTGCGGACTCTTTAATCTAAACTAGCATTCTCCTTTTTTTGAGAAAGAAAAGGAGAAAAAATGCTTAAACAAAAATTAGACGCAGTCAATGCTATCTTAGCAAAACTTATTACTTTAACTGAAGAAGATATAGAAAATATCAAAGTAGCTAAACACGAAAGTGTAACGCCAAGTGTAGAAGAAAAAAACAAACTTATCGCCGAATTTATCGCAGCTAAAAAAGAGCTTGATAGTGCCTTAGTGGAGTTAAATAACAGCTCTACAAAAGGACTGAGTGAGCTTTTAGATGATGAAGATAAGGCAAAGCTTGATTTACTCAAAAAAAATCTTCAAGACCTTCATAGCAAAAACAAAGAATACGCTAAATTTGTTCTTATTGTTAAAGATTTTTTAGACGGCTTAGTCAATAAAATGTTTGATACCAATGATGGAACGAATAATGCTTATGGAGATAAAAAGACCAAGCCAGAGTCAATTTTTAAAATCAATGTATAAGGATTTATGATGGGTATTTTTGGAACATTATATACAGGGGTTACAGGCTTAAAAGCTAGTGAAGTGCAAATTGCTACAACAGGCAATAATATTTCTAATGCCAATGCGACCTTTTACACGCGTCAAAGAGTAGTGCAAACTACAAATGGCTATGTAACTACGGGTGGGGTGCAAGTAGGCACAGGAACGGCTATTGAGAGCATAGTGCGTCTGCACGATGAACATGCTTATTTTAAATTAAAAAGTGCTTCTACCCAACTTGAATACACCAAATATATGGCTTCAACCTTACAAGAAATTGCCCAGCGTTTTCCTGATTTGCAAAGCACGGGTATATTAAAGGATTTGGAAAATTACAACAAAGCTTGGAATGATTTTGCATCTAACCCCAATGAAAATGCAACAAAAGTATCTCTTGTTAAAGCTTCTCAAACCCTAACAGAAAGCATTAATAAAACCTTTTCCACCCTAGATAAAATCCAAAAAAAGACCAATGATGATATAAAATCAACCGTGGATGAGATTAATAGAATAGGCGAAGAAATTGCTACAATTAACAAAAAAATTTACGGACAAGAAGCCTTACCGACTGAACACGCCAATGAGCTTAGAGATAGAAGAGATGAGCTTGAGCTTACCCTTTCAAAACTTGTAAATGCCGTAGCTAGTAAAAACGAAATCAATCAAGACAATCGTCTTGATACCACTATCACAGACCCCGGCCATCAATACAATCTTAGCATAGAAGGCTTTAGTATAGTAGATGGAGTGAATTTTCATCCCTTAAAACTCGATTATGATGATAAAAATAAGGCTTATAGTATTTACTATGAAACCCCGGATGAAAAAGTACGCGACCTTACTTCAAAAATCAATGGTGGACAGCTTGGAGCACAACTTGATTTGCGTGGTAGAACTTATAGCAAAAGCGAAGGAAAATACATTGATGGTATTATCCAAGGCTATATGGATTCTTTAAACACCTTTACAAAAACTATGATTAATGAGACAAATAATCTTTATGCTAGTTCAGCTAAAAGCTCGGTTACTTCTGATTATCTTAGTGGTTTAAAAGGGGATATTCCCTTAGTTAATTATGACAAAACTATACAGCCGGGAAGCTTTGATATAGTCATTTATGATGAAAAAGGGGATAAAAAGCTTACAAAAACCATCAACATAGATGTCAAAACCACTATGGAAGATGTCATAAGACAAATCACCGCCAATACCGATGATAATGCAAACAACAATTCTAACGATGATGTGGATGATTTTATCAATGCAAGCTTTAGCTATGACACCAAAAGTGGAGATGGCTTGTTTCAAATCAATGCAAAATCCGGTTTTAAAGTCGCCATAGAAGATAAGGGAACCAATTTCGCTGGTGCTTTTAGTATAGGGGGATTTTTCAGCGGAAAAAATGCAAACGATATAAAAGTAAAAGACTCTATACTCAATGACCCTAGCAGCGTAAGAGCCAGTTTAAATGGGGTTGATAGTGGTAATGATATGGCAAATAAAATCATCCAACTTCAATACGATAAGGTCAATTTCTACAATGAAGATGGCACTATTGATAACCTTACTATGGAAGAATACTATCGCAAACTCACAGGAAAAATTGGCTCTGATGGGGAAAATAACAATGTTGTCCATGCTAGTAATGAAACGCTTTATAATTCTGTTTATACAGAGTATCAATCTAAAAGTGGGGTCAATACCAACGAAGAATTAGCCGCTTTAATCCAATATCAATCGAGCTACGGTGCAGCAGCGAAAATCGTTACAACGGTTGATCAAATGCTTGATACCCTGCTAGGACTTAAATCCTAGCTAAGCCTTCTAAAGCTATGCAAGATTTTCAAAGACTAAAAAACAAGCTTGATACTTTAGTGCGTGAAAAAAACACAAACCAAGCTCTTTTTGACTTCCCTGACCCCTTACAAATTGTCAAAATTCACAAAGATGAATTTATCGCTCTTATTTGTGCTTTATTTGCTTATGGTAAGGCTGAAAATATAGTGAATTTTTTAAAGAAGCTTGATTTTTCTGTGCTGAATTTAAATGAAAAGCAAATTCAAAAAGAGCTTAAGGGCTTAAAATATCGCTTTCAAAATGAAAGAGATATAAGTGAAATTTTCATTACGCTTTCAAGACTTAAAAAGGAAATTTCACTGAATGAGCTTTTCACAAAGGCTTATGAAAGAAGACAAAACACCACAGACTCCATACTTGCCTTCATACAAAAAATTCACAAACTTAATACTTACTCAAGCTATGGTTATGATTTTTTCTTCGGTAAAATTTGGCAAGGCACTCCTACTTCGCCCCTTAAACGCTACAATATGTATCTAAGATGGATGGTAAGAAAAGATGAGCTTGACCTCGGACTTTTTAGTCAAATTCACACCAAAGATTTACTCATACCCCTTGATACACATACGCATAAAATTTCCTTGACTTTAGGACTTTTAAAGCGTAAAATATACGATTATAAAAGCGTTTTGGAACTGACTTTAAAATTAAAAGAATTTGATTCAAACGACCCCATAAAATATGACTTTGCACTCTACCGTTTAGGGCAAAGTAAAGAAATTGATAAATTTAAGGAGCTAGAAAAATGGGCTTTGAAAACCTAGATACTCTTTATTATTTCATACTTTTTTTTGTGGCTGTTTTTGCGGGTTTTATTGATGCTATTGTAGGCGGTGGGGGCTTGATTACCATCCCTGCATTGATGGCTTGTGGAATTCCTGCTCACTTAGCCTTAGCGACAAACAAACTTCAAAGTGTTTTTGGCTCTTTTGCTGCCACTCTCAGCTATTTCAAATCCACCACCCTGCCCTATCTTGCTTGGGGTATATTTTTCACAGCACTAGGAGCAGCCATAGGCACTTATAGTGTGCTTTTTATCAAAGATGAACATCTTAAAATCATCATCTTGCTTTTTCTTAGCCTGACCTTTTTATATACAGCCTTAAGACCAAATTTAGGAAAAGAAGAAAGCGAGCCAAAGATTAAAAACATTAAAATTTTTCACTTGATTTTTGGTTTAACTTTAGGATTTTATGATGGGTTTTTAGGACCGGGAACGGGTTCTTTTTGGATTTTTGCCTGTGTGATGTTTTTGGGCTTTAATATGAAAAAAGCAAGTGTCAATACCAAAATATTAAATTTTACAAGCAATGTTGTCGCTTTGATAATTTTTTTATGGCAGTATGAAATTCTATGGGCTGTGGGTTTGCTTATGGGTGTAGGGCAACTCTTAGGAGCTTTTTTAGGCTCTAAACTTGTGTTAAAAACTAAGGGTAATTTTATTAAAAATTTATTTTTACTTGTGGTAGGAGCGACTATTATCAAAGTAGCTTGGGATTATTTTGCTTAAAATCTTTTTTGATTTTTAATACTTCAAAATAAAATTTCACATATCCACCCTTATACCAATTTTTGTGTGCTTTTATCAAGGCACTTCCGAGTTTATAACAAAGGGTATTTTTGCATTTTAAAGCTTCTTCATAGTCATCAAAATCTTCTAAGTTGGCTTTAATTAGCTGTGTATGTTCTTTTTTAATTCGATAAAGTATAAAGGGTATTTTTATGAGTGCTTTCATATTTTTTGAGTTTTCTATCAACGCTAAACCTAATTTATAAGATAAATGATTTTCAACCAAAGATAAAGCACCCTTTTTTGGTAGTTCTTCAAATTTTAACTTTGAAAAGGGAATTTTACTCTCATCCTTATATAACTTACACTCACTCGTATCGCTATCTTTAAACAGAGCAAAGCGATTTTTATAGGTGTTATTGTAAATATAATCATATACGAATTCTAATTTTTCTGCCGCACTTTCAAGCTTTTCAAGTTCTTTTTCAAGTAAATTTGGGTCTAAAAATTTATCTTTTTCAAATTCAAAATTATAATCGTCCTTTTTCATGGCAACATAGCGTCTAACTTGTTCTTTTGTTAGATTAGGAGTATGTTTTCTATCCCAAAAAGAATTTTCTTTGATTAATTTACTAGGATTTCCAGCATAGATAGTATTAGAAAATTTAATCCCACTATTAACACTTTTTGCCCCCAAAATACTTCCACTAGCTATAAAACTTCCTTTTAGTATGGCAAGCTCTCTAGCAAACCAAATATGATCGCCCAAATAAATACTTTTAGCTATATTTATACGCTCATAATTATCATTAAAAATCATATGATGGTCATTTGTATCAAGCCAAATATCCCAAGAAAACATACAATCATTGCCTATAATAATATGCTTACTTTCAAGCGCATTCATACACACCCGTTCAAAAGTAGTATTATTTCCAATATAACAAACGCTATCATTAGATATTTCTATTCTCGCCCCTCCTCCCCAATAAAGCCCTGCGTTATCGCCTACAAAAACCAAAGAATTATTTTGATGATAAATTATATCGATACAAAAAGAACTCCCCGCAAAAAAGACTATATTGTTGCTCCCTTTAAATTCAAGCTTTAAATTGTGTTGTAAGGATAAATCTCCATATATAATATTAGCTTTTTCATCTATGGTTTTTAGCATAGTAGTCCTGATTATTTTTAATATAAGTCCTAAATTTACCTTTTTTTATATTAAAAAGTCCTAAATTTACCTTGTTGTCTTTTAAAGCATTTATAGATAGAGTTAATAAAAATTTGGGATAGTCAATGACACAAAGAGATATTGCTGGAAAACTTGATATAAATGTTAAAACTTTACGCAAATGGAAAAAAGACCGCCCTAAGGTGTATGAGCTTTTAATGATAGGCTTACAGGCACAAAAATTACTTGGGCAATTAAAAAATAATTATGAAGAATTAGAAAATTTAATCAAAGAAGCTAAAAACCCGCCCCCGAACTAAGCTCCCACATCGGTAAAAAAATCCCCAAAGCCAAAAACAAAACCAAAAGTGCCACAAATAAAGTCATCAAAGGCTCTAAAAGACTTAAAAATTTATCCATCAAATCTTCACTTTTTTGCTGGTAGTATTTGGCAATTTCTTCGCTTAACGCTTCCAATCTTCCACTTTTCATCGCAACACTAAGCATAGAAAACACCAAAGAATCAAAAATATCAATCTTTTTAAAAGCCTGACTTAGCTCAAGAGCTGAATCTATAAAACTAAAAAGTTTTTTATACTGAAAAATTAAAAATTTATTTTCAAGTCCTATGATGGCTAAATCAAAAGCTTTAGATATTGAAATTCCATTTTTTAAAAGCAAAGAAAAAACCATAAAAAAATAATAATTTTGATTATAAAGAATCAAACGAGAAAGCAAGGGTATTTTCAAAAGTAAAAAATCACAAGAAAAGGCAAAAGAATGAAAATTTTTATAAGCTAAAACAAGCATAATAACAAAAACAGCAAAAAACCCTATACAAAAAATTCCATAAAATTCCAAAAATTCATAAAGCTCTAGCATCAAATGCGTAATAAAAGGCAAATTCGCACCCAAATTTTCAAACAAATCTTTAAAATTAGGCACTACAAAAAGCATTAAAAATAAAAACGCTCCAATAATGCTTAAAAACACCAAACTAGGATAGCTCAAGGCTTTTTTTAGTCCCTTTTTACTCTGCATACTCTTTTCTCTAAGTTTTGCAATTTGCCCAAATATCTCGCTAATTTTTCCTGTGTTTTGAGCCGTTTTTATGAGAGCTAATTCCGCAGGGTTTAATCCAAAATTAGCATTTTCAAAAGCTTGATTTAAGCTTTGGGCTAAAATTAAATTGTCTAATATTTTTTTCATAATCTCACAAGAATGCATAAGATACAATTGTTTAATCGCTTCTTGAACGCTTAGTCCCACTTCGCACAACAAGGCTAATTCTTTAAAAAAGAGTATGAAATTCTCATCATTTAATCTTTTAAAATTATCCCTTTGCACTTCTTGGATATTTAAAATTTGCCAATTTTTAGACAAGGCTTTTGCTTGAGCTGTATTTAAATTTTGGGCTTTTACAATCTTTTTATAAGGACGCTTGTTTTTAAGAAATTCAATCTCATAAAAGCTCATCCTACAACCCTTAAAAGCTCATCTATGCTTGTAAGACCTTCTTTGGCTTTTTTTAAACCTTGCTCGAACATAGTTTGAAAACCTTGCTTTTTGGCAAGTTCCATTAAAATTGTTTTATTTTGATTTTCTCTAATTGCACAAGCTAAATTCTCATCAATTTTCAAGCACTCCGCAATCAATTCCCTGCCTAAAAACCCACTATGATGACAACGCTCACAGCCCTTTGGCTCAAAAAATTCACCCTCAAATTCCTTATAATACTTTTTGCTTTTTTGCTTACACCAAGGGCAAAGTTTCCTTACCAGACGCTGGGCTATCACAAGGGTCAAAGCCGAAGCAATCAAATAAGCCTTTGCCCCCATATCCAAAAGCCTATCTAGAGTAGAAAGTGCGTCATTAGTATGCAGGGTGCTTAGGAGCAAATGACCTGTCAAAGAAGCTTTAAGGGCTATATCTAAGCTTTCTTCATCGCGAATTTCTCCTATCATAATAATATCAGGGTCCTGCCTTAAAATCGCTCTTAAAATATTATTAAACTCCACCCCAGCCTTTGCATTGAGTGAAATTTGCTGCACGAGTGGGATTTTGTATTCTACGGGGTCTTCTACGGAAATAATCTTTTTTTCCACACTCTTTAGTGCATTTAAACAAGCATATAGAGTCGTGCTTTTACCGCTACCTGTGGGACCTGTGAGTAAAATCATCCCATTAGGACGATATAGGGTGCTTTTTAAAAGTTCTAAGTTTTTCTTTGTAAGATTTAATTTATCTAAAGTTAAAAGCTCTTTATTATGCTTTAAAATTCTTAAAACCACACTTTCGCCATAAATCAAAGGCAAACACGAAACGCGAAAATCGTATCTTTCGTTTTCAAAATAGAGTTCAAAGCTTCCATCTTGTGCCTTTCTTGACTCCGCTAAATTAAGATGGGCTAAAAATTTAATATGAAAAACCAAGGCTTCATAAATATCCTTCTCAAAAACAGCAAATTCACGCAAAATTCCATCCGCCCTAAATCGTATCAAGGCATCAGTATTTCTTGCTTCTATATGAATATCGCTTGCGTTAAAGGCTAAAATTTCACTTAAAATAAAATCAAAAATTTGACTGATAGAGCTTTGCTCATCCTGTTTTGCACTCTCTTGCCATTCCTGTCTTAGCTTTGAACTTAGCTTTTTAAGCTCTTCTTGTATGCGAATGTGATTTAAAATTTTAGAGATTTTTAATTCATCGCCAATGAGCACACTTATTTTTTCATAAGGTATAAAATTTTTAACTTGCTCTAAAAGCTCTAAAGAACAAGGTTTGGATTTGATAATCATAAAGCCATCATCATTTTTCATAAGTAAAAACTTAAATTTCATCATCAAAGAAAAGGGCAAAGCTTCATAAATAAAAGCATCACACTCATCTAAATCAACAAAACTTAAATGACAAAAATGGGCTAAATTTTTAAAAAATTCATCGCAATTTAGAGAAAATTGAGTGCAAATTGTATCAAGACTCATAGCACCGTCGATATAAGCTTTAAAAATTTTATCCATTTATTTATTATCCAATTCCATAAAACCATAATAATTTATATAAGTATCCAAAGCATTTTTAGCTTCTTTTTCTTCGCCTAAGGCTCTTTTAGCCTTAGCAAAAATAAGCCAAGAATCTTGACTTTGCCTGTCAAGTTCATTTGCTTTTAAAGCCCAAAATATTGTCTTTTTATAAGCTTTAATATCAAAATACTTCTTAGCTAAACCAAGTGCCTTTTCATAGCTTGGATTTTGATAAAAAGATTTTTTTAAATCAACAAAATTTAAAGGCTTAGAATCAATTTCCATCTTACTTAAGTGCGTTTTTTCCTCGCTTATTTTAAGCTCTTTTAATTCTTCATATAATTTTTCTTTAGCAAGTCTATCTTTCTCTTGTGAAATTTGTGCCATAGCAAGCTTTTGTTCTAAATTTTTCTTATATTTGAGTGCCTCAAAATAAATATTTTGTTGCTTGTTATATTTTTGTATCGCCAAAAAAGAACAAAATGCTATTATGGATATTAAAATAACAAAAAATAAATATTTTAAATATTTTTTTAATAAAAAAATTTTATATCTTTGCTCAAGTTCGTCAATTCTTTCTCGCATATCTTACCTTAATAAGCCATTTTCCAAAGCACTGAGCTTTAAAATATATTCCCTGCTTTTATTTTCATCAAAAAAACTATTAAGCTCACAAAAGCTTTTTAATATTTTATCAATATATCTTAAATTCCCCTTAGAAATTTTTTGTAAAAATTTAAGGGCTTTGCTTGAAAAATTCATTCCAAATTTCAATTTAATATAATCATCAAGCTCTAAAAGACTGATATTTTTCAGCTCAAAACAAGCACTCAAGCGGCTTTTAAAATGCTCTTTTTTAAAAAGCTTTAAGTTTTTATGAGAACTTAAAACAAAACTTATAGTATCACTATAAATTCTAATACTTTCTAGCATAGCCTTATCATACATACCCACTTCATCAAGCAAAATTAACTTTTGACCCTGTGAAGTTAAAAAATCAATTTTTTCTTTCAACTGCCTCTCATCTTTAAAAATTTCATTAGTCAAATCAAGCTTGTATTTCTTTGCTAATCTTTGCAATAACACAGATTTGCCACTGCCACTTTTTCCCCATAAAAAAATAAAAGCCTTTTTATTTTCTAAAATTTGATTGATTTGATGAAAAATTTCTTCTCTAAAAGGAACAATTTCATTCATAATGCTTAAATCCTAAATCTCTAAGACTTGGAGGATTTGCATTATCGACTATGCTTGGAGTGATGATAAAAACGATTTCTGTCGTTTTAGAATGCGAAGTAGAACCCTTAAATAAAGAGCCTAAGATTGGAATTTTGGATAAAAAATTAACAGAGCTTTCATCATCAGCCCTATCGTGTGAAATGAGCCCTCCTAAAATTAGGGTTTGATTATTTTCCATTTGCACTACGCTAGAAAGCTTTTTTTGTATGGTATCAGGAGCTATGACACGGGGTTCTTTTTGCCTTTTATTATCTTCTGGATACTTAAAATCACTTAAACTTGGATTAATCCTAAGCATTATCTTGCCATCATCAGAAATTTCAGGCAAGATATTGAGCAAAATTCCCACAAAAATGGAATAATTATTCAAACTCTCACTCACCACAGAGCCATTTTCTGTGCCTTTGGAACTTTCTTTGACTTGATAATTGATAGTATCTCCTACGGAAATAATGGCTTGTTGGTTATTTAAAGCCATAAGTTTTGGGCTTGATAGCACACTGGTTTTTCCATTTTGAGAGAGAAAATTTATAATAGAATTAAAGTCTAAATTCATTCTTAAACCCAAATTCTTCACAAAACCTTGCCCATTTTGAATTTGAATGAAAGAATTTTCATTATTGGCTTGAGAATTAAAAGCCGTATTGAAATTTTGCCAATTAATCCCACTAGAATGGCTTTCATTTAAATTTACAGCCAGTATGCTAACATCGATAATCACTTGTTTTTTAAGACGATTTTCTAATTTTTGTAAATAATTTTTCACACTTTTTAACTGAGAATTTGTTCCAGTAACTATGATAAGACCTGCGTTGGGGTTAATAATGGGGGTTTTGACCTCTTCGTAAGAATTTTTTAATAATACAAGAATTTCTTGTTCTATATCTTGCCAAAAATCAAATTTCTCCATACTTTTAATCATATTATCTTCTGCATCATCAAAACTACCACCATATTCACTAAGTCTTGGCTTGGCATCCACAGAAGCCTTAGTTATACTCTGCCCTTCTCTAATGGAAGTGATATAACTTATCTTAAAAATCTTCGTATCCATACCTGAAATTCTTAAAATTTTACCATCAAAATCGTAGCTAAGGTCATGCTCTTTGATGAAAAAATTAAAAAGTTCTTCCAAGCTCATTTGGTGGATATTGACGGAATTTTGAAAGCTCTCTAATCTTTCTTTGGCGATTTTATCCTTCACAATAATACTAAAAGAGCAATATTTTGCAAGCTCATCAAGGCTTTCTTGTAGGCTTAATTTTTCACTGATATTAATATCAAAAAGACGCTTTTGACAATCTAGGGCATACAGATAATGCGAACAAAAAAAGAAACTAATGAATACTAATCTTATCATTTTTATGTAATTTGATTACAAAATCTAAATTATCGTATCGAAATTTAAGCTCTTTAGCATTTATCTCACTCAGTATAGCCTCATCAATCCTATCGCCCTTTTCATACCACTGCTCACCTATTTTTACCCTATCAAACATAATCGCACTAATTTTAATTTGATTTAATTTTTCAAAAGTAGGATTAACAAAAGGATTTTCAAGAATGCTAAAATCTATAAAATTTTGTTTTCGTTTAAAATATTCTTCAAAATCTTGTGCGAACAAAGTGCCAAAGCACAAAGTCGCACTAAAAATATATTTTATCAGCTTTCAACCTCATTACTATAATCAGCCATAGCTATACGCTTAAGCTGTCTATAACGGCGTTGGGCGTCCTTTCTATTGCGTTCAAAAAGCTCAGCAGCGTGCTGAGGATTGGCTTTTTTAAGTGAATTATAACGCACCTCATTCATCAAAAACTGCTCATATAAATTCCAATCAGGCTCTTTTCCTGTTAAAGTTAAAGGATTTTTTCCCTGCTCTTCTAAACGAGGGTCAAAGGTATAAAGAGGCCAGTAACCGCACTTAGTGGCAAGCTCACCTTGCTCCCCTGAGTAGCCAAGCCCCCCCTTAATCCCGTGAGCTATACAAGGAGAATAAGCGATAATCAAAGAAGGTCCATCATAAGCCTCAGCTGCGGTAATTGCTTTCATCAAATGAGTATAATTTGCCGTTGAATTCACTTGTGCGACAAAAATATAACCATAGGTCATAGCAATTTGTCCTAAATCTTTTTTCTGCACGGGCTTACCCGCTGCTGCAAATTGCGCTACGGCTCCCGTTCTAGAAGACTTTGAGCTTTGACCGCCTGTATTAGAATAGACCTCAGTATCAAGCACTAAAACATTGACATTCTCCCCACTAGCCAAAACATGGTCAAGCCCCCCATAACCTATATCATAAGCCCAACCATCTCCACCAAAAATCCAGTGAGATTTTTTACTTAAATACTGCTTAAGCTCTAATATATCTTGAACAGCCTTAATGTTTTTATTCTGCTCTAAAATAGGCAGCATTTTATCTTTGATTTCCACAGACATAGCACCCTTGTCTTTATTTGCAATCCAATCTTTAAAAAGAGCCGATAAAGCATTTGGAACTTCTTGCATACTTTCATTCATAATATTTTCAATGCGATGTCTTGTATTTTCAGTCGCAATTTTCATACCCAAACCAAACTCGGCATTGTCTTCAAAAAGCGAATTCCCCCAAGCAGGTCCGTGTCCATTTTTCACACTTTTTCTATAAGGAGTTGATGGAGCTGAACCCCCATAAATAGAGCTACAACCCGTAGCATTAGCCACTATCATTCTTTCTCCAAATAATCTTGTAACCAAGGTAAGATAAGGAGTTTCCCCACAACCCGGACAAGCTCCATGAAATTCAAATAAAGGCTGGGCAAATTGTGCGCCTTTCATAGTTTCTTTATTTAAAATATCATCTTTATAAGTGATTTCTTTAAATAAATAATCTGCATTTTCTTGCTCACCAAAATCCATCTCTTCTTGCAAAGGCACCATAACCAAAGATTTTTCTTTAGTAGGACACTCATGCACACAAAGCTCACAGCCTGTGCAATCAAGCGGGGAAACTTGAATTTTAAAATTAAGTTTTTCGCCCTTAGTTCCCTTAGCTTCCAAAGCGTGTTCTTTTACTCCACGCGGTGCTTTTGCCATCTCATTTTCATCGATTAAAAAAGGACGAATTACAGCGTGCGGACAAACAGAAGCACATTGATTACACTGGATACAATTTGCCTCTATCCATCTTGGCACCATAACGCCCACACCGCGTTTTTCAAATTCGGTTGTGCCGTGTTCAAAGCTTCCATCTTCATAGCCTAAAAAGGCAGAAACAGGCAAATCATCGCCCTTAGCCGCATTCATAGGCTTGACAATTTTTTCAACAAATTCAGTGCCTTTATAAGCATTGCTTTGCTCTTTTTCTTTAATTTCTAAATTTTTCCATTCAGGGTTTATTTCGACCTTCACAAGTCCATCAGCTCCAACATCAATGGCTTTATAATTCATCTCAACAATAGCATCGCCTTTTTTGCTATAAGACTTATAAGCAAGTTCTTTCATATATTTTTGTGCGTCTTCATAAGGAATGATTTTTGCGAGTTTAAAAAAGGCTGATTGCATAATGGTATTAGTGCGGTTTCCAAGCCCTATATCGCGGGCTAATTTAGTCGCATTGATGATGTAAAAATTAATTTCTTTTTCAGCCAAAGTTTTTTTAACTGCATCAGGAAGCTGTCTTAAAGTCTCTTCAACATTCCAAATACTATTTAAAAGAAAGGTCCCGCCTTTACGAATTCCAGCTAGAACATCATAAATTTCCAAATAAGCCGCCACCGAACAAGCGATAAAATGTGGAGTTGAAACAAGATAAGTCGAACGAATAGCTTTTTTAGAAAATCTTAAATGCGACCTTGTATAACCCCCTGATTTTTTAGAATCATAAGCAAAATAAGCTTGGGCGTAAAAATCGGTTTTGTCCCCGATGATTTTGATGGAATTTTTATTTGCCCCCACAGTTCCATCAGCACCAAGTCCATAAAATAAACATTCTATGGTGCTTTCATCTCCAAGAGAAATTTTTTCTCCCGTGCTAAGTGAAGTGTGTGTTACATCATCAACTATACCCACAGTAAAACCATCTTTTGGCTTATCCAGCTTAAGATTTTCAAACACGGCTATCATTTGAGCAGGATCAACATCTTTTGAAGAAAGCCCGTATCTTCCACCTACTATAATAGGGGCATTTTCTCTTCCATAAAAGGCTGATTTTACATCTAAATAAAGTGGTTCTCCAAGACTTCCGGGTTCTTTAGTTCTATCTAAAACAGCGATTTTTTTCACGGATTTTGGCATAACTTCAAAGAAATATTTTAAGCTAAAAGGACGATAAAGATAAACTTTTAAAATCCCCACTTTTTCGCCTTTTGCATTAAGATAATCCACCACTTCTTCAAGTGTTTGAGTTACCGAACCCATAGCCACAATCAAACGCTCAGGTTCTTTGTGTCCGTAGTAAATAAAGGGCTTGTATTCTCTACCTGTGATTTTTGAAATTTCTTGCATATATTCATTTACCACATCAGGCAAAGCATCATAAAAACGGTTACTCAACTCTCTGGTTTGAAAATATATATCATCATTTTGTGCGGTTCCTCGTGTTTTTGGATTTTCTGGATTTAAAGCATTGTTTCTAAATTCAAGCAAGGCTTTTCTATCTAAAAGCCTATCAAAATGCTCATAATTCATCACTTCTATTTTTTGAATTTCATGACTTGTCCTAAAACCATCAAAGAAGTGTAAAAAAGGCACCCTTCCCCTAATCGCAGCTAAATGCGCTACGCCGGCTAAATCCATAGTCTCTTGCACAGAATGTGAGCAAAGCATAGCAAAACCAATTTGTCTTGCTGCATAAATATCTTGATGATCGCCAAAAATGGATAAGGCTTGAGCAGCTAAGGACCTTGCTGCTACATGGATAACACAGGGGAGTAATTGCCCTGCGATTTTATACATATTTGGAATTTTAAGGAGTAATCCTTGAGAGGCAGTATAAGTAGTCGTTAAAGCTCCTGCTTGAAGTGAGCCATGCACAGAACCCGCTGCACCGGCTTCGCTTTGCATTTCTACGATTTTTACAGGAACGCCAAAGAGATTTTTCTTCCCTGCAGCTGCCCACATATCGGTATAATCAGCCATAGGAGAACTAGGCGTAATAGGATAAATTCCAGCAACTTCGGTAAAAGCATAGGCAGCATAGGCAGCAGCCTCATTTCCGTCCATAGTTTTCATAATTTTACCCATTGAGACCTTCCTTGTATTGATAATTTTTATAATTTTTTAGCTATCAATTTACTATAAATTCTCTTAAAAGGCGTTTAACAAAAACTTTTATTTTAATTTAGCTATATAATCAACCGCATCATAGGCACTTAAAAATACCCTAGCATAGGTTTTTAATTCCCCTTCATCGCCATAACCACAGCTTAAAGCTAGGGGAGTAATCTTAGCAGAAATTGCAGCCTTAACATCCAACATTGTATCGCCTATCATATAAGCATTTTCTTGGGTTTTATTTAATCTTTTTAAGGCTAAAATTATGGGCTGTGCATCAGGTTTAGGCTTTGTAACATCATCAAAAGTGATTAAAGTTTTAAAGAATTTTCTAACTCCTAGATAATCAAGTAAAATGGGAGTAAATTGCCCACCTTTTGTTGTAACTATACCTAAATCTGCAATCTTATCCCCAAGCTCTAACGCCTCTTTAACCTTAGGCAAAAGAGTGCTTTGCTCTAAATAAATTTGAGTATAAATTTCGCGGTAAGCTAAAATAAATTCCTTGCTAAAACTAACTTTATCCGGATAAAGCATACTAAACATTTGCTCCAAAGGATAACCTATGAGCCTTTTAATTTCTTCATTATTTTTTACGCTGAGTTTAAGAGTTTTTAAAGCCCCTTGAAAAGAATTTAAGATGGCACTAGTAGAATCGATTAAAGTGCCATCTAAGTCAAATAAAATAGTTTGTTTCATTAATTTAAAATAAATTTAGCATCCACTCTTCTATTATCTGCTCTGCCTTCTTTAGTGTCGTTGCTTGAGCGAGGTTTGTCTTGACCGTAGCCTATGGTTTGGATACGATTTTTTTCCACTCCGTATTTTTCAAGCTCCTTAGCAACACTTTGGGCGCGTCTTTGAGAAAGCTTTTGATTATAAGCTCTTGAGCCTATATTATCGGTATGTCCTTCGATTATGGTGCTATATCTTTCATTTTCATCTAAAACTTTTGCAATTTCTTTAATTTTTTCTTGAAAAGCGGGATTTATAGTAGTTTTATCAAAAGCAAAATGACCTTCCAAGGAAATAGTTTTTTCACAACCCTTTTCATCAAGCAAAGCCCCTTCTCTTGGTTCTATAGGGCAAGTTACTTGCGGTGCTGGACGAGTATCAGCAACTTCTTCTACAGCTTTTTCCTTTTTGCTACCAAAACCAAAGCTAATACCCAAGGTTGAAACCCAGTTATGATTAGCATTGTGAAAATTCACTTGGTCTCTAGTCTCAAGTCTTAAAGCCAAAGAATCACTAAGATAGAATTTCATACCCGCACCATAATGCCCAAAACCACCGCTTTTATTACCCAGTGCGGCATTTGAAAAATCTTCATATCCTCCACCTGCTAAACCATAAAAATAAAATTTCTCACCCACATCAATACCCTTAATAGCACTCAAATAAGTTCTTGTAATATCTGTAGTTCTATCTGTTCTTGTATATTTAACATCAGAATAATGCTCTAAACCTAGCTCTAATTGGTCAAGCCAAAAATCATCAAAATGATAACCCAATCTAATACCTGGTGCGTAACGATTATCCATATCTAAATTACCTTCAAAATAATTATAATTGAAAGTTGGAGTCAATTCAAATTTTACCCTATCATCTGCACCAAATAAAACACTTGCCAAACCCAAACATAATAATAATTTTTTCATAGAAAAACCTTTTTTAATGAGTTAAAATTTTAGTCTTGCAATTATACCATAAATGACAGAAAAAAGAATGAGTTTTATAAAAAATTGTAGAAAGGTGGGAAAATCCCACCAAAAACATTAACGTTTGGAGAATTGTGGGCTTCTTCTTGCTTTGCGGCGTCCGTATTTTTTTCGTTCTACACTTCTACTATCCCTTGTTAAAAGCCCTTGTGGTTTTAGCAAGGCTCTAAAGTCCGCATCCATAGCCGCTAAAGCTCTTGAAATTCCGTGTCTTAAAGCTTCAGCTTGTGCGGAATATCCACCACCTAAAGTCGTGGCTTTAATATCCATCAAAGTTTCTTGCTTTGTTACAAGTAAGGGTTGAACCACTTTAAGCTTTATAGCTTCGTGCCCACCAAGCCAAGTGTTTAAATCCACACCATTAACACTAATTTTACCGCTACCCGGTTTTACCCATACCTTTGCGATAGCGGTTTTTCTTTTACCTGTTGCGTATGTTGTTGCCATGATTATTTTCCTTCTTTAGCAATTTGTGCAGTGTGTGGATGCTCACTACCCGCATAAATTTTTAATTTTTTAAGCATCGCTCTACCTAAATTTGTTTTAGGAAGCATACCTCTAACGGCTAATTTGTATAATTTTGCAGGATTTTTTTCAAGCAAATCACCCAATTTTTCACTTTTTACGCTTCCAAAATATCCTGAATGTCTATGATAAAGCTTATCTTCTGCTTTATTAGCCCCTGTGAATACAGCTTTTGAAGCATTGATGATAATCACATAATCACCACAATCAACATTTGGAGTAAAGCAAGGTTTGTTTTTACCTCTCAAAATTGTCGCTACTTCAGTTAAAAGACGACCAAAGCGTTTGCCTTCTGCGTCTAAAACAATCCATTCTCGTTTTACTTCGTTTGGCTTTGTTATCTTTGTCATAATTTTTACCTTTGCCAAAAATTTAAAATGTGATTGTATAAAAAATAATATTAATTTTTACTTAATTTAAGAAATTTTAAAGTTTAGTTTTCTTTTTTACTCTTTTGAATTAGCACTCTGGCGAATTTAATCTCATCTTCAACATAAGGGACATATTACTTTTTTGAAGCGATCTCATAACCACACTCCAAAACCCCGTTTAAGATTTGTCTTGTGGAAACCGCAAAAGGCTTACATAATCATTGGGGATATAGCTATTATCAACCAAAAGTATGCACTATCATCATACTTTTGATACACATTGAGAATACGAATTTTCAGCCGAAATTCCTGTGGTGGCATTGTATTCTTTCAAACGGCGTTCTAAATCATTTGTAATGCCGATTTTACACTTGCTAGGCTCTAAACTTCCTTGTGCGATATAAAGATATTGTTTCATATTTTTAGCTTTCTAAAATCTGAATTTCATTTTCTAAACAATATACCAAAAAAGCCCTTGTTTTTGGCTTTGCTAAAATTTCTTCAATGGCTTTTTTATAAAGGCTTACTTGCTTTTGGTGTTTTTCTTGCATAGCCCAACCCGTTTTATAATCCAAAATTACCGCTTCATTCTCGCTTAAGGCAAGCAAATCAAGCTGTTTAATCTCCCCATTAAAGCTTAGAGCTTGTTCTTTTAAAAGTTTTTTATCTTGGATTAAGGCTTGAAATTTAGCATTGTGGAGTAAATTTTCTATCCTTTTAAAAAGCTTTTTAAATTCATTTTCGCCTAAAAAATGCCTAAATTTACTTTTGCATCTTTGGCTAAGGGCTTGGAAATTTTCACCCTTTGGAAGTTTTAAATTTTGCATAAAAAAGTGAAAAGCATTGCCAAAATATAGCTCTTTACTCTCAGTTTTTTCTTCGCTTTGAATTTCTTGCGGGGCAATTTTTTCAAATTTTTCTAGGCTTTGTAAGCTTTCTTTTTGGGGACTAACACCCCTTTCTTTAGCTTGTAAAACCCCTTTTTCTTGCGGGGCTATATTTAAAAACTCGCCCTTAAAATAGCTAGGATAAATTCCACTCACACATTCTTCATTTCTTTTTATGATAATCAAACTTTCCTTAGCCCTTGTAAAGGCTACATAAAGCTTATTTATCTCATCTTCATAATCAGCTCTTGTTTTATTTTCTTTAAAAAGAGTGTAAATAGGCTCTTTATTTAGCTCTCTAATCCTATCTTTAATATGCAATTGCCAACCCTGATTGAGGTCGTATTCAAGCATAAGCTCTTCATTATCCGCATTGTTTTTAGATAGGCTATCAAGCAAAATAATGTGGCTAAATTCCAAGCCCTTAGACTTATGCACACTCATAATGCTAATGCCCCTATTTTGCTCGCTTACTATTTTTAAAGTGCAAGGCTCAAATAAAAGCTCCAAAAAATTTTCCTTTGTTTTAGCATATTCTATAAACTGGATTAAGGCTATATCGCTTAGATTAAGTCTTAATTCTTTGACTAAAAACAGCACATTTTCCATAGCATTTTTTGAAAAGTCAAGGGCGATTTTTCTCGGGCTAAAACCCAAAAGTTCCTTTAAAAATACAAGGTAAAACTCATCGCCAAAAATGCAGTATTTTGCGTATTCTAAGATAAGCTTCACACTGGCTTTGTTTTCAAGCAAAACATTACTTTGGGTAAAGGCTGGAAGTTCTTGCTTCTTTAAAAAATCTAAAATCATATCTGCATCATTGTTTTTCCAACACAAAATACAAATATCATCATAAGAAATATTTTTAGAAAGCAAAAAATTTATTTGCTCAAGCAAGGTTTCTAAGGTTTTTTCTTTGATTTCTTGGGCTTGATTTTTGCTCTTTTGCTCCTTGCTTTGGATAACACGCACAAAGCCACCTTTTTTACTAGGCAGGGCAAATTGCTCTTTGTAGGCTTTGATTTTGTCTTTAAAAATCTCATTTACAAATTCGACCAAAAGCTCTTTGGAGCGGTAATTTGTATTTAAACTACCGCTTTTAATTTGAGTAAATTCTTGTTTTAATAAATCAAATAATTCTTTTTTTCCTTTGCGAAAACGATAAATGCTTTGCTTTTTATCCCCCACATAAAAAAAAGTGCGATTTTTCTTAACCCCTTCGCCTGAAACAAGCTCGGCAATTAAGGGGCGTAAAATTTGATACTGAATCACGCTGGTATCTTGAAATTCATCAATGAGCAAATGCGAAATAAAGCCATCTAAACGAAAATAAATCATATCCTTAAAATCACTGCTAATTAACTCATAAACCCTTCTAGCCACATCTTGAAAATTTAAGATATTTTTATCCCTATGCAATATATTTTTAGCCTCGCTATAATGATTTAAAAGATTCATTAAATTAGCAATTTTATAAGCTTCAAGCTCTATGGCATAAGCATTTAAAGCATTTATAAGTGTCATTCTTTTTGCGCCAAAATGCAAATCTAAGCTCTGTAAATCTTGCAAGTATTTTGTGCTATCAAATTTTTCCATAAAACTTGATTTCATAAACTGGGCTAAATCCAAATTCTCGCTTTTAAAATTCTTACATAAATGGGTGTAATTTTTTATATGACTTAGACTTAAACAATAGCTTCTTAACTCATCATAAGCCTTATTTATTCTAGCCTTAGAAGGGCTTGGAATTTTAGGACGATTTTGAAAAAAAGCATTCTCATAAAATCTTTCAAGCTCGTTAAAAAATTTTTCCTTCTCATCGACTAGATTAATATAATAAGCCAAGTCTTTTAACTCATCTTTTTTTAGAAGTTTTAAAAAAATCTCTCTTACATCAAGCTTTTCCTCGCTTATAGTAAAATCACTGCTTAAGCCTAAATTTAAGGCAAAAACGCGTAAAATTTTTCCAAAAAAAGCATCAAAAGTGCTGATTTTAAGCTCGGTTCTTAAAAACTCTTCTTTCCTAGCATTTCTTAGACTTATAAGCTCTTCTTTGTTTTGATT
Source organism: Campylobacter parajejuni (assembly GCF_046764905.1). Lineage (NCBI taxonomy): Bacteria > Pseudomonadati > Campylobacterota > Epsilonproteobacteria > Campylobacterales > Campylobacteraceae > Campylobacter > Campylobacter parajejuni. The sequence continues at coordinate 62,893 of NZ_JBKORB010000006.1, read as the reverse complement.
TAAAAGTTTGCAAAGCTCTTCGCATTCGCTTATTTTGCTCTCTTTTTCTAAATTTAAAAAAGTCTCAACAACCCTTTTTTGCATTTCATTGGCAGCTTTTTTGGTAAATGTTAAGGCTAAAATTTCATTCATCTTAGCCCCTTTTAAGATAAGAGCTACAAAACGCACACTTAAAGCAAAGGTCTTGCCACTTCCTGCACTAGCTTCTAAAGCCAAAAAAGGCTCAAAACGACTCATTTGAGCTCCTTTTTGTAAATGAGTTTATAAGGACAATAGCTATCTTCTTTGTTTTCAAATTCCATCTCTTCCTTGCTTAAAACAAGCAAGTCTTTTAATTTTTCTTTTAATTCATCTAAACTTTTAGCCTTACTATGCAAGATTTGCATACTTTTTAAATCATAAAAACCCACACTAGCATTTTCATCATATAAAGCTTGATAAAAGGCAAGTTGATAAGAATCACTTGGCACTTTTCCACTTTTATAATCGATAATAAAATTTCCTTGCTTAGAACTATCAATGCGGTCTATCTTGCCTTTAAGCTCAATCTTAGCTGCTCCAAGCTTTAAAATGCTCTTTAACTCAAGCTCAGTTTTTGCCACGCAATAGCCCTGTGAAAAATGCTCTTTTTCATTTTTGGCAAAGGGGATAAATTTTATTTTCAACACTTCAAGGTCAAGCTCGCTAATAGAGTATTTTTGATATTCTTGCTCCAATAACTTCGTAAAAAGCTTTAAATCAAATTCATTCTTAGCGTAATTTTTATAATAAATTTCAAGCATTTTATGGACAAAATTGCCCTGATTTTTTGCCTTGCTCTCTTGACTTAAAACTCTAGGCTCTGCTAAATTTAAAATATAACGGTAATAATAAGTTCTTTTTTGATTTTCTAGCAAGTCAAAACGACTAAAAGAAAGTGCAAAATCGAAAGGATTGTGCTTTAAAATAGGAGCTTTTAGGGGGGTTAAATTAGGTTTTATAGGCTCATAATCAAGTCTTAAAGCGTTAAGATAGGCTTTTTGAGGCATTTTAGTTTCATAAAAAAAGTTAAAATCAAGCTCATCTAAAAAACGCGATTTGCTTTTTTCTTCATTTTCTACAAAACAAATGCTAACTTCTAAGGCATTTTTAATCAAACTTTCATAATAAAATCTTTGTAAATTTTCTCTTCTTTCATAGCTAATAAGCCCGGCTTTTTTACGCACTTCATTATTTAAAAAAAGCTCATTTACACTTCTTTTTGGAATAAATTCTTCATTAAAATCGACCAAAATCACTCCATCAAAACAAAGCCCACGACTTTCTAAAAGCCCCATAGTCGTAACTTTTCCACCCCCTACGGCACTAAGGGAAAGTTGTGAAATTTGCATGAAAAAAAGATGAAGGATTTCTTTAAGCTTTAAAGGCTTATTTTTCAATAAATCTTTGATGAAAAAAAGCTCTTTTTGTATCAAATAAATAAGTTCTTGCTTTTCGTTTTCCAAAAATAGAGCTAACAATTTTTCAAAATATTCAAAATCACACGGCTTGTCAAATTTATCTTTAAACTCTATAAAATCAAGCTTTAAAGAATGCAAAAGCGTATTGTGATAATCAAAAATCATTTGCGAATCTTCAAAATAATCTTCTTGGTTTTTATAAACAAAAGAAGGGCTATTAGCACTCTCATAAAGGCTTTTTAATTTTTGATAAAATAAGCTTTCTTTGATACTAATCCCACTGGCGAAATTGAGCATATTATCCTTATCAAAAAGTCTTAAAAATTCGCAAAAACTCTCATCAGGGGTTATCACTACGATGTTTTCAGCCTTTAAACCCTTGCGGATGAAATGCGAAATTTCATCCATCACAAAGGCACATTGCAAAGCCCTTAACTCAAAGGCTTTAAGCTTTATTTTTGAATTTCTTATCTTAAGATTTTGTTCTTTTAAAAGCTCTTGTTTTGAAAGATTAATCTCATAATGGGTGTTTATTTTTAAATCAAATGTTTTTAAAAAATCTAGTTTTAAAAGGTATTCAAGGTTAAATTTGCTAGTTTTAAAGCTTAAAATCACTTCTTTAATTTGAGAAAGTTCGCCAAGCAAATCCTCTTCAAATTTACTTAAAAAACCTTGCAAATCATAAACTATACTCTCATACTCAGCTAAAAAATCTTTATTGAGAGTGTATTTTTTAGGCAAAGATAAGGCATCATAGAAAGAATTTTTTTCAAGCAAAGCAAGATAGTTTTTATACACTTCATCTAAAATTTCCAAATGCTCATTATAAGTGGCGTAATAATCGCTATTTTTAAGTTCTTCTATGCTTTTTTTCTCTAAACTTAATTCCTTAAAAAAAGAAAAAAGGTATTCATTATTTTTTAAAAAAGCAAAAAATTCAGCTGAAATTCCTAGTTTTTTTTCTAAATCCTTGCTTTTTAAACAAGCTTCTTGCATTAAAAGCAAACTTTCATAAGGGCTTATGAGATGAAACTCACTCAAACAAACTTCATCTAAAAATTCACTTATATGTATAGCCCTATCAAGCAAAGCATTGTGTGTTGCTTGATGATTATAATACTCTCTAATTTGTCTTGAAGAGCTAAAAATTCTTAATTTCATTGGGCATTTAATTCGTAACTAAAAAAACCCACTGTTTCTTGATTTGCGTAAAATTTTAGCTTAAGTTCCCATCTACCCTTATCCAGTTTAGGCAAAGCAATACTTAAAATTCCATTTTGAATTTGTCCATCTAATCTTTGGTCAAAATCTCTAGTAAAGGGTCTTGTAAGAAGGACTTGAATCTTTAAGTCGTCGGGATTTAAATTTTGCAAAGAAGAAATTTTAAAATTCGCTATATAAGAATTTTGTTCCACTTCATAACTAGAAATTTTTCTTTTACCTAAAAGCGTAACCTTGTCATTTTGAAAAGTTATTTTAAAAAATTTATCAAAATTAGCTTGCTGCTTTTGTATCTCATTATAATTCGTTTCGACATTTTGATAAGAGTCGAAATAAAAATCATCCTCATGCACAGGATATTGAGAGGCAAAGATTATCGTAGCCACGCAAGCTAAAACTATGGCAAAAATGGAGAGCAAAATTCCATAGGGCCAAAAACTTTTTTTATTTTGAGACATTTTTCTTCCTTTTCATTCTTCTTTGGACATAATAAAGCAAGGCAAAGCAAATAAAGCCATAAATAAGTATTCTTAAAATGTTGATAGTATCGCGGTTTGCGTTACCTATGGAATTTTCTAATTTTACGCCTCTAGAGCGTGCTACTTGTTCGCTAAGGTCCGCATAGCCGTTTAAAATCGCCGCATTATAAATATCGCCCTTATTAGTAGCTAGGATAGGCAAAATAGAGCCTGTGCCTGAATAAGGACTAAGCACCGCTTCTTTGTCAATCAAAGCTAAAGCCCCTTTAGAACCTACTATATCGACCTTATGAGAATTTTTAGACAAAAGAAGCAAAATATAAGACTTAGGGAGTTCTTTTTGCATTCTTAATAAGGCTTCGATGGGAGTTTTATCGCTTACCATAACACCAAGAAAAACGCCTGTTTTTTCATAGAGTTCCTTACCTATAAGATTAAGCTCAGTACTTACTTTTTGATTTAAAATATTTTCATTTAAAAGCACAGCATCAAGGGCAAAAATTTTTAAAGGCAGAAAAAAAAAGATGGACAAAAGCCCACCTTGTAATAATTTTTTCATCCTATATGAAGATGATTTATAGTCAAAACCGACCAAGCGGTAATGGCAGCTGTGATTACCAAACCAATAACAATTAAATATTCTAAAGCTTTACTCATTGTGCTTCCTTTATACTTCTGTGTTCTTGCTCTTTTGAGCCAAACATTTTAACATTTTGCATATCCTTAAGAGTATAAGGTTTTTGCATCACTTCTTGCTGGGCTTTAAGACCCCAAATAGTTAATCCAGCTAAAATTGCAAGCAACAAAATTGTAGCAATAAGCATACCTGTAACACCCGAAAGAGAAAATACACATCTGTTATTATTTTCCATTATTCACCCCTTGAAAGAGAAATTACATATTCACCCACAGCTTCTTTTTGAATTTCATTCAAGCTAGAAAAGCTAGGCATAACTCCTATAAATCCCGCTTTACCACTATGTAAAACATCCACTACAAAAGCCGCAGAGCCATATTTTGTAAGGTCAGGGAACATTCCATCTTGTCCTTTTCCATCTTCACCATGACAAGCCGCACAAGTTGCGTAAGCTTCTTTGCCTTTAGCTACTAAATCTTCATTGGCTGTATGTTTAAGGGCTGAAAGCTCCTTAGCCACATAAGCTGCAATAGCAACAATGTCCTCATCACTTATACCTAAATCAGCAGCACCAAGCATTTCACCACCCGGAAAATTCATACCTTTTGAGCCGTGTTTGATGGCATCAACTATACCTTCTTCACTACCCCAAACATTTAAATTTGCAGCCTTTCCATTAATGCCATCTGCTGTGATTCCGTGACAAGCTGAACACTGAACCAAAAAGATATTTTGCCCCATAGCTATTTTATTTTCGGCAGATAAATCTTTAAATTTCTCTTCAAATTTCGTATTATGAGTTGCTACTTCTTTGTTGTATTCGCCTATACTTGAGTAAGAATTCAAAGGATAACCCCATAAAAAATACCAAATCGCCCAAACTATAGCAAGGAAAAAGACCACAGCCCAACCCGTAGGAATAGGATTTTTATACTCTTCTATCTCATCCCAACTATGTTCGCTTAGTTCAATACCCTCAGCTTTTTTTTCCTTCATTTGTTTAAACATTCTACCTACAACAAATAAAGTGATAAGAACGATTAATACCGCCCCAATTAAGGATAAAAGATTAATATTATCTTCTAAATTTAACCATTGCATCAAGCACTCCTTTTACTTTCTAATACACTATCATCAATATCATCTTTTAAGGCAAGATTTGCATATTTTTCATAATTTCTCTCACCCCTTTTTTCGGCTCTATATAGATGATACCAATACGCATACAATACTATCGACAAAAACACCACCAAGACAAAAAAGCCATAGCCTTGAAAAATTTCCCATTCGTGTTTTTGAACTACTGCTAAATCGAATGTGATTAAATTCTTAATCACATCAAAAACTATTGATAAATGCTCCATTGTCTTACTTTAAGCTGTTTAAATAAGCAATCAAAGCAACGATTTCTTTGATTTCACCTTTAGCAAAAGCATCTTTTACTTCTTGGTTTTTCATTTGTTCAACTATAGCCTGTGCTTCCGCTTTTACTTCAGCTTGTGCTTCTTCCCACGAGCCTAGTTTCGTTCCATTTTCCGTGTCATAAGGAACATTGAAAACTTTTTTCACGGTTAGGGCTTCTGCATAAGCCGTTTCTATATCGGCATTAGTTTTAAACATATGCTTATAGGCTGGCATAATAGAATCAGGCACAACAGAAGTAGGCTCCCACATATGATTTTCATGCCAATCAGCTGTTCTATAATTTCCCACACGAGCCAAATCAGGTCCTGTTCTTTTTGAACCCCAAAGAAAGGGTCTATCATAAGCAAATTCGCCACTTACAGAATACATTCCGTAGCGGTCGGTTTCTGATTTAAAAGGACGGATAAGCTGGGAATGACAAGCATTACAGCTATCTTTAATATATACCGCACGCCCTGCAAGCTGCAAAACGCTATAAGGTTTTTTGCCCTCAATAGGTCTTGCATTCTCTGCAAAATTCGGTAAAACTTCAATAATACCCGCATAAGCAATCACAACGAAAACAGCCACAGCAAAAAAGAATGGATTTTTTTCTAACCAACTAAACATATTTTCTCCTTTTTACGCTGCCATAGGTGAGGCATTTTTTGGCTCTTTATCAAGCACTCTTCCACAAGCAATGGTTTTATAAATATTATAAGCAAACATAAAAAAGCCTATTAAATATAACAATCCACCAATGGCTCTAATCCAATAATAAGGCACAATCGCCACAACAGAATCAATAAAACTATAAAGTAAATTTCCATACTCATCTGTGGCTCTCCACATCATACCTTGAGTAATACCTGCTATCCACATCGAAGCAAAATAAAGCACTATACCCGTAGTTTGTATCCAAAACTGCATTTCCATCAAAGATTTGCTAAAAAGCTCTCTTTTGAAAACCCTAGGAGTCATATGATAAAGTGCTGCCATAGTCATAAAGCCGACCCAGCCTAGTGTTCCATCATGCACATGCCCCGGAATCCAATCCGTAAAGTGAGCCAAAGCATTGACAGATTTAATGGAAAGAATAGGTCCTTCAAGAGTTGAAAACATATAAAAAGTGGATGCTAAAATCATAAATTTAATAAGAGGACTCTCTCTTAACTGACTCCATTCGCCTTTCATAGTAAGTAAAATATTAATCGCCGAACCCCAAGAAGGCAAAATCAATACCACAGAGAAAACCGAACCCATAGTTTGCATCCAATCAGGCACGGTAGAATAAATAAGATGATGTCCTCCAGCCCACAAATAAACAAACATTAGTCCCCAAAACGCAAATAAAGAAAGTTTATAAGAGAAAATCGGCTGACCGCTTTCTTTTGGCAGGAAATAATAAATTTGAGCAATAATTCCCACGGTAAATACAAAGGCTACGGCATTATGCCCATACCACCATTGCACTAAGGCGTCATTTGTCCCTGCATACATCGATACGCTATGCCACCATTTACCCATACCTGCGACAAAATAGGTCGGCACTTCCATATTGTTAAAAAGATAAAGCATAGCAATACCCAAGAATGTAGCTATATAATACCATAAAGATATATAAAGAGTCTTTTCGCGGCGAATTCCAATCAGTCCAAAAATACTAACCCCCCATAAAACCCAAACAAGAACAACGAGTATATCTAAGGGCCACTCAAGTTCTGCATACTCTTTAGATGTGCTTATCCCCATAAACAAAGACACAACAGCTAAAATCATAGTCAGCATATAAAGCCAAAAATGTAACTTGCCTATGCTCATTAAAAATCGTGATTCAGCCATACTCACTTTAAGAACTCTTTGTCCTATATAATACCAAGTTGCCCAAATCCCTGAAAGCATAAAACCAAAAATCACACCTGAAGTATGAAGGGGTCTAAGTCTTGAAAAAGTAGCGTATTCTCCTGCTAAATAATTTAAGTTAGGATACGCCATTTGAAAAGCTATAAGAGTTCCTATAGCCATACCGACAATGCCAAACAATATGGTTGCAAACATAAAGTATTTAGCAACCGTATAGTCGTAATTTAATACCTTACCTGGGTGCATCGACTTGCTCCTTAAAATTTTTGATAACAAGAGAATATTATAGAATATTAATTATACATTTTTTCTTAAAAAGAATAATTTTGTTAATCGTTTGTTATGATTTATATTTTAAGGCTAAATCAGTCTTATTTATTGATATTTATCTTATAACCTAAACTTGGCACATTCTTTATAAAATCTTCACCCACTTTATCTCTTACTCTTTTAATAAAAGTCCTAACAGCAGTATCACTCACATGCTCACCTACCCAAACATTTTTCTTAATATCTTCATGCAGCACCAAAACTCCGGGATGTTTTAAAAGTAGAGAAACAAAAGCTAATTCTTTTTTAGTCAAATCAATTTCCTTGCCACTATGAATCAAAGTTCGCTTTGTTTTATTAAACTGATATTCTTCGGAAATTTTTACAAGCATATTTGTTTCAATCTTTTCGCCCACCAAATAATCCAAAACTTTACATAATTCTTCTATATCAACGGGCTTAATGAGATACTTATCTATGCCAATATCAATAGAACGCAAAAGTCTATCTTTATCAGAATATGCACTAAGAACGACTATTGGCACATCATCTGAAATTTCTTTAATCCCTCTTGCCATATCCAGTCCATCCATAATAGGCATAGCAATATCTGTGATAACTAAATCCGGTTTAAATTTCTTAAATTTTTTAAGCCCTTCATCCCCATTTTGAGCTCCGATTACCTTGCTAAAGCGTTCGCTTAATACACTAATCAATGATTCTCTAGTTTTAATTTCATCTTCAACTACTAATACAATTAATTTTTTGCACTCTTGCAACATTTTTATCCCACCCTCTAATCCTAAAAAATACTTTAAAACAAGCCCTATCTTCTTTTATTTTTAAACACTTCCATATAAATTTAAAAAATTCGATTAACTTTTTTATATGTCAAATTTATCTCTCAAATAACACCAAAATGACATATCTTACAGAGCTTATTGCTTACAAAAGTTAAATTTCCTTGTAGTAAATTGCTTAAAAATCTTTCATTTAAAAGCCCTAAAACCTATAAAAGCAAGATAAATACCATAGCCAATAATGATAATATAGGATAAATAATTAAAAAAATTTTTTAAAAAATCACTGAAAAATTGTGAAATTTTAGAAAAAAACAACATTGCAGGTAAGGTTGATATTCCAAAAATCAACATTACTAAAATACTTTCAATAATATTTTGCCTACTCATTGCATTAGCTATGAAAAAATACACCAATCCACAAGGAACAAAACCATTTAAAAACCCTAAAAATATGGCTGATTTTAACCCTTTGAACTTTTTGGATTTTTTAATGCTTTCTTTTATAAAACGACTAAAAAAAACATTATTTTCAATAAAGCATAGTATATTAGCCCTAAAAATAAGAGCAAAACCTAAAATCACCATAAATACACCAAGAATAAAAAATGACAAACTTTGAACCTTAGCATTTATGGCTAAAATATTACCCAAAGCTCCAAAAATTATTCCTAAGAAAATATAAGAAAAAATTCTAAATAAATGATAAATAAAAGTTAATAAAAATAAATTATTGCTTTTTGAATTTAAATTTATAAAAAGCAAAATAAAGCCACCACACATAGAATAGCAATGACCAAAACTAGACAAAAAAGCAACACTAATGATGGCTAAAAAATCTATGCTCACATTAAATTCATAAATTCTTTAAAAATATACTTGCTCTCGTGGGGACCTGAAGAGCTTTCTGGGTGATGTTGCACCGAAATGATGGGATAATTTTTATACCTTACTCCTTCTACATTATCCCCAAATAAATTTCTATGAGTGATAATAGCCACTTCGCTGAGTTCTTCAGGGACATTATAATTGTGATTTTGTGCGGTGATTTCAACTATTTTTGTTTCAAGATTAATTACAGGGTGATTGGCTCCGTGTTGCCCAAATTTCATCTTATAAGTCTCATAACCAAAGGCATTGCTTAAAAGCTGATGTCCTAAGCAAATTCCAAGCATAGGAATTTTAGCTTCGGCTAGTTTTTTAATCTCGGCAATTTCTTGTTTTAAGATTCTTGGCTCACCCGGACCATTAGAAAGAAACACGCCTTGAATTTCGCCTTTTTTGTATAAAGCAATAAGCACATCAGCCTTGACATTATAAGGATAAACTTCCACTTCAAAACCCACTTCTACAAGTTCATTTAAGATATTCATCTTCACACCATAATCAATCACAGCAACTTTTTTCGCACTTCTTTTAGCGTCATTAAATTTTTGCAAATTTGCATTCCAAACGCCTTGTTTATGGGAATAATTTTTCTTAGTGCTGACTTCTTTTACAAAATTGACTTCATCGATTTTTGCTGATTTTTCTAAGGCAGTTTTTAAATCTTCTTTATTTGAAATTTCAGTAGAAATTACAGCTCTTAAATTTCCCTTAGTTCTTATCATCTTTACTAAATATCTCGTATCTAGCTCATAAATTCCTATCTTTTTATGCTTTTTTAAATATTCTTGCAAACTCTCTTTAGCACGAAAATTTGAAAATACAGGGCTTAACTCACGCATTAAAACACCGCTTGCAAAAATTTCCTTACTTTCATTGTCATCTTCATTGGTTCCTACTACACCTATTTCTGGCATAGAAAACACTATAAATTGCCCCGCATAAGAAGGGTCTGAAATGATTTCTTGATAACCGGTTAAAGAAGTATTAAAAACAAGCTCTCCAAAAAAAGTTCCACTACTTCCAAAGGCTTTAGCTGTTAAAAAAATATCATTTTCTAAGTAAATATAAGCTTTCATTAAAACACACCTTAAAACATACCCTTTTTCCTAAGCTCTTCTTCATAAAGTTTTTCAAATATAAGTTCATATTCTTCGCTACCCGGAATAGGTTTTGTTTTATAATTGCTAATTTTTTCATAAACCTCATCTTCAAGCTTCTCATAAATTTTAAGATAAGACTCTATGCTTGAAAAGATTAAATTCTTAACCCTATTTTCACTCACTATAAAATTGATATAATCATTTTCTATCAACTCTTCTAAAATTCTGTGTGCTAAGTGATTATGGCGGTCTTCAGAATCTAAAATCACACTAAACTCGGGAGCTAATTTTCTCTTCACAAGCCAAAACATATTTTTGCGGTCTACTTGCATAAGCTCCATTTCATCTTCTTGTTGTTCTAAAAGCTCTTTTACCTTTTCGTCTAATTTTCTTTCATTTAAAATATCTTTTTCCAAAACTTCTACTATACACAGCTTCAATCTTTCTAACTGGTCTTTAATCTCAACAAAAGAAGAATTGGCTAAATCTAATATCATTTTATTTGCAATATAAGGAATATGTGGCAATTTTATACGCATCTTAAAAACCTTTTATCTAATAATGTTTAAAATGATAGCTTATTTTTGGTAAAAGAATGTTAAAAATGAAAATTTTTAATCCTTTTAATCACTTATTTACTAGCATTATTGTCTAAATTTTTTAAAAGCAAGGTAAGTTCGCTAGCCTTTTGTGGTGCCATTTTAGATAAAACACCTGAAATTTTACGCGATTCTAAAGAAAGCATTATTTTACTTGCATCCTCTGCATCCATTTGACTTAAAACATCAGCGATGGCAGTATCTTTCATTTGAGAATAAATTTCTTTGACCCTGCCTTCGGTCTTGTCATTAATAGTTTTTAAAATTTCTTGCTGTTGTTCTAGCAATTTAGCATTTTCAGCCCTTAAATTTTCAATCTGTGCCAAAGTCGCATTCACTTCTGCTTCTCTTTTTTCTAAATTTTCAAGCCTTTCTTTTTGCAAAGCTTCAAAAGAAGCCTTATAAGCTTCTAAAGACTGCCTAGCTTCATCAAATTCTCTCGTTTGAAGTTCAATTTGAGCCTTTCTAGCTTCAAAATACTGCTCACAATCTTGCTCAGCTTGTAAAACTGCACCCAAAATAAAAACCAAAAATATAAATTTTTTAACCATCTTTTTCTCCTTTGAAAAAACGACTTATAGCAATTTCATCTAAAAATTTCTCTTCAGCCTTGGCGAGTTCTTTTTGTTTTTGTTTGATTTCTTCAGCTTCTAAAACCTTCATTTTTTCATAATCTAAATGTGCTTTTTGATACAAAAACTGATAATGATTCATTTCTTTTTTAGAAAGCTCGACTTTTTCTTTAGCTCTTGCCAAAGCTTCGCGTCCTACTTGTGCCATACTTAAATTAGACCTTAAATCAGCAATAGAACCCGATTTTGGCAAGGCACTTAAATTTTCGCATTCCTTGCGTGAAAGCTCATAAGCAACTTCATTTTCAAGCTGTCTTTGTTTGGCTTTGTTAAGATTATTTTCTGCCTTATCTAGCTGCTGTTTTCGCACCTTGACAACAGAATTATATTTGCTTTTCATAAAATGATAGTATCATCTCTTTCAGGACTAGTAGAAATATACCTTACTTTAACTCCTACAAGTTCTTCAAGTCTTGCTATGTATTTCTTGGCATTTTGGGGCAATAAATCATAATCTTTTATACCAAAAACCTTATCCCAGCCATCCATTTCTTCATAAATAGGCTTTACGCTTTCTAAATCGCTTGGCATATAGTCAATTTCCATACCCTTATACTCATAAGCACGGCAAATTTTTACCTTCTCAAAACCATCTAAAACATCAAGTTTCATCAAAGATAAAGCATCAAGCCCATTAAGCCTTGCTGTATATTTTACCGCAACAGCATCAAACCAACCACAACGCCTTTTACGCCCTGTGCTTACGCCGATTTCTTTTCCAATTCGTGCGATTTTTTCTCCATCTTCACCCTTATCTTCAGTAGGAAAAGCCCCATTACCCACTCTTGTAGCATAAGCCTTTACAATACCTATGATATTTCCTACTTCTTTAGGGTTTAATCCCAGTCCTATTAAAGCGCCTGCAGAAATTGTGCTTGAACTTGTTACAAAAGGATAAGTTCCGTGGTCTATATCAAGCATAGAACCTTGAGCGCCTTCTAAAAGCACTCTTTTATCTTCATCTAAAGCCTTCCAAAGCATTCTTGTAGTATCTGTGATATAGGGACTTAAAATTTCACTAAAGCGTTTTAAGTCATTAAACAATTCCTCAGCACTTACAATTGTAATTTCAAGCATTTCAAAAAAAGTTTTATTAGCTTCAAAATCCTTTATCAAAGCCTCACAAAGTTTGCTAGGCTCTAAAAGCTCGGCTACCCTATGCCCTGTGCGATTAATCTTATCAGCATAGCTAGGTCCTATACCCTTACCTGTTGTTCCTATGGCGTTTTTACCTTTGAGCCTTTCTTTGGCAATATCTATTAAAGAATGGTGTTTTAAATTCAAATGCGCTCTATCGCTGATATATAATCTGCCTTTTAAATTTTCAAATTGAGCCATTTCAGCAATCAAAACTTCAGGCGAAACCACAACTCCATTACCGATAATATTAACGCAGCTTGGATGCAAAATTCCACTTGGCATAAGATGAAGAGCGTATCTTACACCATCAACCCAAATGGTGTGTCCTGCATTATGCCCCCCTGCACTTCTGCAAACAAAATCATAATTTTCACATAATTTATCTACTATTTTGCCCTTGCCTTCATCGCCCCATTGAATACCGACAATAATATCTGCTTTGCTCATAAAATTTCCTTGAATTTTGGCGAGAAGATGAGAGAATCGAACTCCCCAAAGAATAGCCAGCTATCCTTTCATCTGATTTGAAGTCAGTGGCACTCACCAGAGTTGCTTATCTTCCAAAGTTGTAATTATAGCGATTTTTAATGAAAAACAAAATAAATTTGGCAAATTTGGCTAGGCACAGCTTTGACTTTGGCTTTGTTTTGAGTTATAATTGCACTCTTTTTTAGCATCAAGTTTTGATGATTAACTTTTAGGAACTTTCTTTGAATTCTTTTAAACAAAAATATTTCATCTATTTTTGGGATAATTCCCGTTCTATGATTGTGCTTGGAATTTTAAGTGCGGTGTATTTTGGGATTTTTGGGGGTGTTTGGGCGGTTACTGGGGAAATGACGCGTTGGGGTGGCGAATTTTTAGAGCTTTTGGGCGTGAATTTAGACGGATATTCTTATTATGAAAAGCAAAATTTAAACGGCACTCCCCTAACAAGAACCGATGGTATTATGCTTATAGGTATGTTTATAGGCTGTTTAGTAGCAGCACTTTTAGCTAATAAAATCAAATTCCGCCTTCCTGCTAGCAATATAAGAATTTTTCAAGCCATAGTGGGCGGAATTCTTTCAGGCTATGGGGCAAGACTTGCATTTGGGTGTAATTTGGCTAATTTTTTCACAGGCTTGCCTTATTTTTCTTTACACACTTGGTTCTTTACAATTTTTATGATTTTAGGCATTTATTTGGGGGTGAAAATTTGCAATAGCGCCTTTTTTAAACCTAAAGCAAAACTAGAACGAGTGGATAAAGAAATTTTACCCTTTGACGAACACCCCTTGCGTGCGAAGGTCTATTTTGCTTTAGGCATAATGCTTTTTGCCCTTTTTTTAATAGCGATATTTTATCTTGCTTTTACAAAGGGTAATATCCAAACGCAAAATAGACAAAGTCTTTTGGCTTTGGCTCTTATTTTTGGTTTTGCCTTTGGTTTTATTATTGCTAAGGGACAAATTTGCTTCACTTCTTGCTTTAGGGATTTGTTTTTATTTGGTAGGGATAATGCTATCAAAGGTGCAATGATAGGCATGATTATCGCCTCTTTAATCGCCTTTGCTTTTATTTTACAAGGTCATACTAGCAAACTCATAGAGCTTTCTCCTGCTGTGGCTTTAGGGGCGTTTTTGTTTGGTTTTGGCATAGTTTTTGCCGGAGGTTGTGAGTGTGGTTGGGCTTACCGTGCTTTTGAAGGACAAAGTCATTTTATGATAGTAGGGATTGCAAATATAGTAGGAACAATGATTTTGGCTTTGACTTATGACTTTTTGCCAAGGACTTTCAAAGAAGGCGTGAAAATCAATCTTTTGAGTGAATTTGGGAATTTAAACGGCTTTTTTGTCAATCTTGCTTTGTTTGCTTTAATGTTTGCCTTTGTTTTATTTTACAAAAAACGCTTCTTTGAAAAATTTAAGGATATACCATGAAAATTACTTATAGTTTAAATTTACAAGGCGAAGCTTGTCCTTACCCAGCCATAGCCACGCTTGAAGTGTTGCCCCAGCTTAAAAGTGGGGAAATTTTAGAAGTGCTTTGTGATTGCCCGCAAAGTATTAATTCCATACCCGAAGATGCAAAAAATCGTGGTTTTAAAGTGCTCAAAATCAATCAAAGCGGACCTACACTAAGATTTTTAATCCAAAAGCCTTAAGACTTTTGGATAATTTTAAAGATGTTTTAGCATGGTTTCATAAGCTGCTTTGGTTCCCGGACGCACCTTTGTTGCTAAACTCACTAAGATAATGACTAAGGAAGCGGCTAAAAATCCCGGTATAATTTCATAAATCCCAAACCAAGCAGAAAGGAAATTTTTATACACAACCACCACCACAGCACCTGTAATCATACCTGCAATGGCAGCGTATCTAGTCATTCTAGACCAAAATAAAGAAAAAAGCATTACAGAACCAAAACTTGCGCCAAATCCAGCCCACGCATAAGAAACTATACTCAAAACACTTGAGTTTTTATCCGTAGAAATAATAAAAGCTATCACAGCCACAGCTAAAACTCCAAATCTACCTAAATTCATCACTACTTTATTTGAAGCTTCTTTGTTTAAAATTCTCTTATAAAAATCTTCTGCTATGGTTGAGCTTGAAACAAGTAGTTGTGAGCTAGCTGTGCTCATAATAGCGGCTAAAATAGCGCTGAGTAAAATTCCAGCTATCCAAGGATTAAATAAAAGCTGCGACATTACAATAAAAATCTTTTCAGGGTCTTGCAAACTCAGCTCGAATTTATTCACATAAGCTATGCCTAAAATACCTATCAAGCAAGCACCCACCAAAGATATAACCATCCAAGAAATTCCTACAAAAGTAGCACTTGGAATGTCTTTAGTGGATTTTATAGACATAAAACGAACCAAAATATGAGGCTGACCAAAATACCCAAGTCCCCAAGAAAGGGCTGAGATTATACCCACTAAGCTCAGTCCTTCTCCCATAGAAAAGGTATTTGGCTTGATTTCTTTGACTATATTTACAGCCTCATTTAAACCCCCTAAATGAGAAATCATTACCAAAGGCACGATAATTAAAGCACTCATCATCAAAAGCCCTTGAATCAAATCCGTCCAACAAACTGCCTTATATCCCCCTAAAAAAGTATAAGCAACTATGATGAGCGTTCCTGTGGTGAGTGCGTATTCATATTGTATTCCAAAAGTGGCTTCAAAAAGCTTTGCTCCGCCTACAAGCCCTGATGAAACATAAAAGGTAAAAAATATCAAAATAACAATGGCACAAACCACTCTTAAAATATGCTTATCATCATCAAATCTCGTTTCAAAATAATCAGGGATTGTGATGGAATTGGCAATCACGCTCGTATAAATTCTAAGTCTTTTTGCCACAAAGCTCCAGTTTAAAAAGGCACCTATACTAAGACCTATGGCTATATAACTTTCTGCCAAACCACTTACATATAAGGCTCCGGGCAAACCCATCAAAAGCCAAGCACTCATATCAGATGCCCCTGCACTCAAGGCTGAAACCACAGGTCCCATAGAACGACCGCCTAGAAAATAATCTTCTGAGCTTTTATTTTGCTTGTAAAAATAAAAGCCTATGAAAAGCATTAAAGCCGAATACCCGACAAACATTATCGCAATTTGTATATTAATCTGAACTACTTCCATTTTCTCTCCTTTTTATTTTAAAGCTCGAATGCCTAAATTTCCATAACGATGGAAGGCTATGCTTAAAGCTTTTTCATTATGATATAAAAGCAACTCAAAACGACCATTGATTAAAGGTTTTGCATGGGCTATGATTTTTGCACAACTGGCTGCTTTTTTGAAAATTTCATCTTCTACATCTTGTGGGGCAAAATAGCGAATTCTTTCATAAGCTGCTATTTTTTCAATGAAATTTTCCTTGCTTTCTTTAAGAAATAGTATTTTAGAGCCTATTTTTTGATGGATTTTTTGCACAAGTTCTATTTTTTCATGCTCATCATAGCTTACTAAAAGTTCGATATTTAGCACACTTGCTGCTAAAACCACGCCTAAAATATCTTTTAAATCATCTTCTTTATGCACTCTATAAGCGATATTTTTTACCTTAGTATAAGAAAAAAGATTGTCCTCGCCCCTAATATTTACATAATCTCTCACACTCGCAAATTCATACTTTGCGTGATAAGCATAGCTTCTTGCCATAGCCTTAGCCAATTCAACGCCTACTTTGTCCTTTTCATTTAAGTCAAGATTTAGGGCGTTTAAATGGGCTACTAAGGCATCATCTAAGATATTTTGGTCTGCTTGACTTTGCTCTATATTAACAAACTGGGTAATGTAATTATAAATTCCCACCTTCCTACCAAAGCCTATGGCAGACTTTTTAACGCCTCCAAAAGGCTGTCTTAGCACGATAGCGCCTGTGGTGGGTTTATTGATATAAATATTTCCTGCTTCTATGTGGGTGTGAAAATACTCCCATTCTCTTTCATCTAAGCTTTCAAAACCCGCTGTAAGTCCGTATCCTGTGGAATTTACTATATCAATAGCTTCTTTTAAATCCTTAGCCTTCATTACGCTTAAAATGGGTGCAAAAAGCTCATTCATATGAGTAAAATCGCCTTTTTTGGTGCCGTATTTAATGCCCGGAGTTAAAAGATAGGGATTGTCATCTATAAATTTAGGTTTTAAAGCCCAACTCTCATAAGGAGCCAATTCATCTAAAGCTTTTTGTAGTTTTGCATCGGCTTTATCGGCTAAAGCTCCAAGTTTATTTTTAAATTCAAAAGGATTTCCAACAGCCATAGAACTTGCCGCATCAACTAAGGTCTTTTTAAATTCTTCATCTTCATAAACTTCTTCTTCTAAAACAAGCAAAGAAGTAGCCGAGCATTTTTGACCCGAATTAGAAAAAGCAGAATGAATGATATTTTTAATCGCACTATCTCTATCAGCAAATTTAGATACTATGGTGGCGTTTTTACCCCCTGTCTCCGCACTTAAAAGCAAGGTAGGATTTGCTTTTAACATCGCATAAGCAGTATCCTCTCCACCCGTAAGAATTGAAAATTTAATCGCTTCATCAACAAGCAAATATTTAGAAATATCACTGCCCTTAGCAGGTAAGAAAATCAAGGCATCCTTAGGAATTCCAGCGTCCCAAAAACACTGACAAAGCATAAAGCCCGTTAGCATAGACAAGGATGAGGGCTTATAAATCACTCTATTTCCTGCTGCAAGCGGAGCGGCTATGGTTCCTGCTGAAATTCCCACTGGGAAATTCCACGGGGCTATGACCACTCCCACACCCTTAGCTTTAAAAGTGGTGTTTGGATTTTGCTCTTTTAATTTTTCTAAAGAATGCGGATAAAATTCTAAAAAGTCTATGGCTTCGCTGACTTCAGGGTCAATTTCTAAGAAGGTTTTTCCTACTTCTAAAGCCGCTATGCCGATTAAATCCCCCCTGCGTTCTCTAAAAAGCTGGGCTGTTTTGGCTAATATTTTATAAATTTCATCGTGGCTTAACTCGCCAAAATTTGATTTTTTGGCAAGCTCTAGGGCGTATTTAATCTCATTTTCTCCTGCTAAATGTGCCTTGCCTAGGGTGCGATTTTTGATTTTATCCTTCACTTCTATGACTTGTAAATTTTCATTTTTAATTATATCTTTTGCAACAGGATATACATCAAAATTTTCTAAATTTTCATACTTAGCTCTTATAATTTTAGCCCATTGTCTATTGGCTTTTAAGATAAAATCCGTATCAGGCTCGTTTTTAAATTCCTTACTCTCATAAGAACTGATGATTTTTTGCTCTTTATTTCTATCTTGGGTTCTTTTGCTTGAATTATCAAGGCTTTTAATACCTTCTAAGGATTTTAAAAAGAGTTCTTTTTGGATATTCCAGTTTTCATCTCCTACTTTAAGATTGAAAAAATAACGCATAAAATTATCTTCGCTCGTATTTTCATCAAGCCTTCTTACAAGATAAGCAATGGCATTATTAAAATGTGTTTCATCACAAACGGGGGCATAAAGGATTAAATCGTGCATTTTAGATAATTCATAAGAGCATTGCAAACTCATACCCTCAAGCATTTCAAAAGTGAAAGAATTCAAAGCACCCGCCTGGGCGATTCGTGTATAAGCATAAGCAATCTCAAAGATATTATGACTGGCTATGCCTATGTCGATGTATTTAAAATTCTCATCTTCTAAAACAAAATCCAACATTTTATTATAATTGCTATCAGTGTGTATTTTTTTATCAAAAGTAGGCAAAGCCCAGCCCCTTTGACTGGCTATACTCTCCTCACTCTCCATATTGGCACCCTTGACAAAGCGGATTTTAATAGGCTTCATACCCTTTAAAACCCTTTCTTTTGAAAAGGCAAAAAGTTTTTTAAGATACTCATAAGAATCGGGAATATAAGCCTGTAAAACAATGCCCGCCTTAATATCAAATTTCGCAATACTTTCCATAAAAGCTTGGGCTGTAAGCTCTAAGTCTCTAAATTCTTCCATATCCAAATTGATAAATTTAGCTACGCCCTGCTTTTTCTCTTCTTCTAAAGCTAAAGCATAAAGACAATCTAGCCTTTTTACCACTTCATCTTTAGAGTATTCAAAATCAATGATATTAATTTGTGAAAAAATTGTAGTGATTTTGATGGAAATATAAGTAATATAGCTTGATTTTAAAGCCTCTTCGTATTTTTTTATTCTATAAGCACTCTCAGCTTCGCCTAAAACCTCTTCGCCTATCAAATTCACATTTAAAACAATATTATTTTCATTCTTTCTTTTACGCATATGCGGTTCTAAAACGCTAGGATTGGCATCTAAAACCATAGCCTTCGTATCTGCTCTTAAATGCTTAATAAAAAAAGGCACACTGAGCTTTGGAGCAAATTTACCCAAATTTAAAAAGCTAAAAAGTAGGAATTTTTCAAACGCACTAAAAAAATCCGCTATGCCGTATTTGTTTAAGGTGTGTTCTATAAGTTCAAAACTAGCACTCTTCTCCTTGCACCTAAAAGAGCGATCTAATAACTCTATAAGCATTACTTTGTTTTTGGGATTGTTTAGAAGTTTTTGCATTTTTAAATGAAATTCTTTTTCAGAATTTGAAATATTCAATTCTATTTTTCTTTGTAATTCCTCAGCTAAAATCAAAGCTTTTTGTATCATTTTGTATCTCCTAAGATAAAATAAATTTTAATAAATAATATATAAATAAGATAAAAATAATATTTTAAATCATAGAAAATGTATAAAAAATGATAAAATAAATTTTAATGGGTATATAGGTAACAAAAATTAAGAGATGATAATATCATTTTCTTGCTTATTTATAACCTTAGCAATAATTTTAGCTTGAATATTTTCATCTTCTAGTTTTTTTAAACATTCTAAGGATTCTTTTTCGTTTATGGAAATTAAAAGTCCTCCTGAAGTTTGCGGGTCGCAAAGCATTAAATGCTCTTCTTTTAACTCCTTACAAAAAGGTTTGATAAAATCATAGTTTTTATAAGCTCCAGCAGGAATTAAACCCATATTAAAATACTCTTTTGCCCCTTGCAAAAAAGGAAGTTGGTCTGTAAAAATTTCAAAAGAAATACTCTCATTTAGCATTTCTTTTAAATGCCCTAAAAGACCAAAGCCCGTTACATCACTCATGGCACTGGGGTGAAAATTAAGAGCGATTTGACTGGCTTTGAAATTTAACTCCATCATACTTTCAAGCATAGCTTTTAAATGTGATTTATCTAGCATTTGTGCCTTTAAAGCCGTGCTTAAAATCCCCACTCCTAAAGGCTTGGTTAAGATAATAGCATCTCCAACTCTAGCTGTATTATTCGCCACAAAAGCCTTAGGATGCACTTTTCCTGTAACACTCAGCCCAAAAAAAAGCTCCTCGCTTTCTAGGGTATGGCCACCTACGACTAAAGCATTGCATTCTCGAACCTTATCATTAGCCCCAGCTAAAATTTCGCCCAAAATATCAAGCCCAAAATGACACTTATCAAAAGCTACTATATTTAAGGCATTTAGCACCACCCCACCCATAGCAAAAACATCGCTTAAAGCATTTGCTGCTGCTATGGCTCCAAAATGATAAGCACTATCGACCACAGGAGTGATAAAATCAAGCGTTTGCACCAAAGCCAAATCAGGACTTATTTGATACACGCTCGCATCTTCATTACTATCAATATCACTAAGCAAAGCAGGGCTTTTTTGCATAAAGGTTAAAATTTTGTTAAGACCGCACGGGTCTAGTTTAGCTGCTCAACCTGCTGCTTTAACAAAATGGGTTAAATTTTGATTTTTGTATTCCAAAGTTTTTCCTAAAAAGTAATGATTTTTGCTTTACCAAAAAGCTCATTTAAAATTTCATAAGCATTGCCTATGCTTCCTATTTTAAGCTCTTGGCTTTTGTTGAAAAATTCTAAACAAGCCCCACAACTTATAATCTCCACTCCAAAGCTCTCAAGCTCACGCATAGCCTTGAAAGCGAGATGATTTTCATCCACATTCATCAAAACACTTTCATTCACACAAAGAATTTTACTAGGGCAATTTTCAAGCTCTTTAAGTATTTTTAAAGAATTTGCCAAAAGCTTAACTCCTAGCTCTCCTGCTCCTATTTTATCACTCTTTAAAAACAAAACCCTATAATCATCAAGCCTTGCTTCATTGAAATTTACATTCTTTTTTTGCACCTTGATATAAAACTCATCTTCATTCTCATCCACACTAAAACTTAAATTTAAAGAATGAAGAAATTTTAAAACATTATTTTTTGAAATAAGAGAATTTAAAACAATTTCTAAATTTTCGCCAACTTTAAGCTTTTCAAGAGCATTTTTTGTTTGCATTATAGGCTTAGGACAAGGCAGATTGCGACAATCAATTTTCATTATTTTTCCTTTAAAACTTTAAAAAATAATAATATTTTCTTGCTTTTTTTGCGTTTAAATTTAAGATTGGTGGAAGAAAAATCTAAAAGCTCACCAAAAGTGAGCTTTTTTTAAAATCTTTTTTTATTGACATCTTCTAGTATTTGCGTAGCGATTTGATTAACTTCACTAGTTATATTATTTGTAATATTAGCCACTTCAACATTTTCTTTCGTTACGATTTCAAGCTGAGCTATGGCATTATTAATCTGCGTGATACCTGTTGTTTGTTCTTTAACAGACTCAGCAACTTCATTGACACTTTGGACAAGTATGTTGATATTTGCCTCTATTTCACTTAAAGATTTACCCGTTCTTTCAGCTAGTTGTCTTACCTCATCGGCTACCACAGCAAAGCCTCTTCCATGCTCTCCTGCTCTTGCTGCTTCAATAGCCGCATTTAAAGCTAACAAATTCGTCTGCTCCGCTATATCTTTAATCACATTGACTATATTTTTAATATCCTCAGCTTGTGAAGCCACTTCTGTGGTTTTGCCACTTACATTTTGCATAGAAGAATTAATCTGCTCCACAGCCGAAGCACTTTGTTCTAAAGAATTAGCTTGGGCATTAGAACCATCGGCAAGTTTTTGCATAGAATTTTTAAGCTCGTTTGATTGGGCAGCTAAATCCTTGGCAAAATTCGATGATGCTAAAAGCATTTTTTTAATCTCCTGCCCTAAAATATTAGTCGTAAGCTCGACCCCACCCCTAGCATTTTTCACTTCAGTGCTAAAATCCAAAGCCTTATAACTATCAAAAACACGGTTAATCTCGTCCATATTGGAGCCTATTTTATTTTCAAGCACATCAAGCATTTTATTTAGAACATTTTTAAGTTCAACAAGTTGAGGATTAGCAGGATTTTTGGCAATCCTTGCTGTTAAATTCCCGCTTTCTATTTCTTTAGCCGTTTGCACACTCTCATCAACAGCGTCTTGGTCTTGTCCTAAAGAACGCTTAGTTTTTTCAACATTTTCATTAATCATTCTACCCATAGCACCCAACTCATCATTGGCGCGAATTTTAATAGGTTTTAATTCGATTTTTTCGTGATTTAAAAAGCGGAAAAAGGCTTGCAAGGAACTAAGTATAACAGGCAATCTAGAAGCGACTATTTTGCGAACGCAATAATACACCACAGCCAAAACAATAATAACAAAAACTAAAGAAGCACTGATAATCATCATTTGAAGCTTTTTCAAAGGCTCAAAAACAGAATACTTAGGCGCTGTAACTAAGATGGTCCAAGAGCTATTTTCAACTCTAAAGCTATTAATAGCCGCATAAGAATTCTCTCCATTAGAAGCGACATAGTCATAAACCCCATCTTCTGCTTTCTCCATAGCCCTAAAGGTTGTTTGAGCTCCTTGGTTTTGATTGATTTGTTTTAAATTTTTTAATACCAAATCCTTTTTAGTATGAATAGCTATCAAACCATCAGGATTTAAAAGCACTCTTAATTCTTCATTATATTTTTGCTCCTTAGGGTCTAAAAGATATTCTTCTATGGCTGAAAATTCCAGCACCATACCCACAACGCCCACGACTTGATTTTTCTTGTCAAAAATAGGCATAGCGATATTTGTAGCCACAAATTCTTTCCCATCTAAGTGCATTTGAATAGGACTTCCTACATAAACCTTATTTTCGCCGTATTTTGCTTCTCTAATAGCATCTTGCACCACTTTAAAATTCACTACCTCATCTGTGGCTTGCAAGGCTTTTATACCGCCTTTTTTATCCTTTTCTTCATCCGCATAAAGCATAACAAATTTACCACTTTGGGTATTAAAAAATTTACTTTCTTCTTTGAAATATTCAGGCGGGTCTATAAGATACAAAAAGGCAAAATTGGAGTAAGCACTATTATCAAAGGTATGAGTAATGATATTAGTGATATTATCGATGTCTAAATTTTCTTTTGAACTGGAACGAAAAACTTCAGTTAAATTACTTGAAATGATGCGATTTAAAGCTATCATCTCGCTGAAAATTCCTTGCGTTCTTGTGGCGTATTCTTTTGAGATGGAAGCGAGTATGGTTTCGGTATTTTTAGTGATATTTTGACTGACTTGTTGAGTGATTAAAGAGACTAAAATAACAAGCCCAATAACAACAACCGCTGCCACAGAAAAAATAAGCTTTAAACCAATATTTAAGGATTTAAACATCTCACAACTCCTAAAACAAAAATTTCAAAGTCCTAATTCTAGCATATTTTTTAAAAAATATGGCTAATTAATCATAAAATATTATGCCGACTTGGAATTATTTTTTTCTCTTGAAAAATAATTCTTTAAAGCGTTTATTCGCATACTCTTCAATATCTTTTTGTAAAATAGAATAATTCTCCATCAATTCCATAGCTCTAGGGGTAAGCTTTGTTCCTGATTCTTTAGAACGTCCTTGCCTTGTGCTGACTAAAACTTCTTGAGAATTTTTTTGTAAAATTTGCAAGTGCATCCAAGCTTTTTTATAATTAATCCCCATGAGTTTCGAAGCGTGAAGCAAACTGCCCGTTTGGGCTATAAGCTCTAAAAGCTCGGTTTTACCCTTGCCAAAAAGCAAATCCCCATCGGCATTTTCTATCCAAGTTTTTGTTCTTACTATGAGTTGTTTGCCTTTTTTTTCTTTAAAACAGCCCAATTGACAATATTTCACATCAACTTTATAACTTTTCAAAGCTGAACGCATACTTTTAAGCCCACAACCTTCTTTAGCAATATCCCTTGCATCTTTACAAAAAATTCTACGCTTTTCATCTAAGCTAGGTTCTATTTTTTTAAGCACTTCAATCTTTGCTTTTTCAAAATCCAAATGTCCAAATTGCCCCAACTCGCAATTATCAATGCGTATGCCATTTTCATCGGCTAATTGCCCTATTTTTTCTATATCCACGCCCAATTTATGAGCAATTTTAAAGGCTGTGCCACAATCTAATTTTTCATTACTATTTAGCAATTCTTTCATCAAGGCTATGATTTGATTTTTTTGATTTTTATCCATAAATTCTAGCTTCTCCACTATAAATATTTATCTTATTTTCTCTAGCAAAACCACAAAGCGTTAAATCAAATTTCCTAGCTATCATAACGCCTAAACAAGTAGGAGCGGTGCGTGAGATTAGGGCTGGAATTTTATGCATAATTGCTTTAGCTACCATTTCAGAGCTTAATCTCCCACTTACCATCAAAAAACATTTTTCTAAATTTATCCCCGCTAATCTTGCCTTGCCTAAAGCCTTATCTATGGTATTATGCTGGGCTATATCTTCGCCTATAAAAAAAGTTTTTTCATCGACAAAAAGTTTAGCTGTATGCACGCAACCTGTTTTTTCATAAAGCTCACATTGAGTATAAAACATACTCATTTGTTTTAAAATTTCATCTTTATGAAATTTCACATTAGAAATGATTTTACTCGCTTTGATGGCATCAGGGTCGATATTGGCTGTATGCGCTCTACCGCAACCGCTTATAACCACAGCTTCGGCATTGAGTTTAGCTAAATTTTCTTTATCAATCTTAGCTTTTATATGCACACTCATACCCTCATCTTTGGTTTCTATGCTCTCAATATCACTTGCTTTAGCAATGATATTTTCACTCATCAAATATCCCACCGCTAAAGCCTGTTCATCCACAGGAGTTGCCATCAAAGCACCCACTTTTTCACCATTGATATAAATTTCAAGTTTGATTTCGCGAACTAAAGTATCATCGCATACAAAAGACTCATCGCCTTTGTATTTTAAAATTTGCGTTGTAAAAAGAGCTTCCATTAAATTATATCCTTTAAAAAAATTATATCAAAAAAGCTTAAAATAAACTCTGTTTAAAACTAAATTTTCACCTTAGAATTGTAAGAAAAACTAGGCTTGATTTGTTTTTTAGCACTTAATTCTTTATACCAATAAGAATGCAAAATATAAACCTCTTCTTCTTCCTTATAACCACTAATCATAGAATGGATACTGCCCTTAATCGCAAACACTGCCATATAAATATGCACACCAAAAAATACCGCACAAACTATGCCTAAGAAATTATGCACCAAAGCTGAAATTCGCAAAAGCTCAATATGGGTTAAACCAAAAAGAGCTTGAAGGGCTGTGGAATTAAAATCAAGAAAATACATAAAACCACCTGTGATAATCATCAAAAATCCACCCAATACAGCGATATAATACCACGATTTTTGACCGAAATTAAACTTACCCGCAGGCACAGGGCGTTTTACCTTGCTTAAATAACCCCCCACTATCATCAGCCATCTTAAATCATAACTTGCCGGAAGCATTCTTTTAATCCACCACAAAAACATAGGGATAATAGAAATGATAAATAAAAGAGTAGCAAAAGCGTGTAAATTCTTACAAACCCTTACAAAAACTCCCCCACCAAAGCTAGCCCCAAACATCATCACAAAACCCGTTGGCACTAAAATCACCCAAGAAAGAGCGGCTATAAAATGAAAAATTCTTTCAAACAAAGTAAAAGCGTAAATTTTCTTCCCATCGTGGGAAAATTGTTTAGGACCTATTACCATATAATGCAAAGCAAAGGCTGATAATACAGCTATCATAGCTATAAGAGCAATGGTAGCAATATATTCGCCTTGTAAAATTGTCCAAAGCTTTCCAAAAGTATCGTAATTTGGGATATTTGTAATACGATTAAAATCCCAAATTTGAGTATCTTGCCCCATTCTTTCACTCCCATAAGCAAACAAATTCACAAGGCTTGCAAAAAACAGCAAAAATACCTTTTTCATAGTCTTTCCTTTCCTGTGTAAGCAATCTTCCACTCCAAGCTTTGAGAAGGATTTGGGATGCCATAATTTCTATTTATCAATCTATTGTGATAAATTTCTTCAATTTTAGAGCTTTCGCCTACTAAAAGTGCTTTGGTTGAACACATAGCCGCACATACGGGCACCTTACCTTCTGCGATACGATTTTGTCCATAAAGCTCTCTTTCTTTTTGCGAATTTGTAGCTTCAGGACCCCCTGCACACATCGTGCATTTATCCATAATGCCTTTATTGCCAAAAACACTATCTTTTGGAAATTGAGGAGCGCCAAAAGGACAAGCATAAAGACAATACCCACAGCCTATGCAAATTTCTTTATCGTGTAAAACAATGCCATCAGCTCTTATATAAAAGCAATCCACAGGGCAAACTATGGCACAAGGAGCGTCATCACAATGCATACAAGAAATAGAAGTGGATACTTCTTTGCCTTCAACACCTTCATTAAGCGTAATAACACGGCGTCTGCGGACATTAATAGGTAGCTCGTGAGCTTCATCACAAGCTACCGCACAGCCATTACAATCAATACAGCGTTCATTATCGCAAAAGAATTTCAAGCGTTCTTTTTCTAAATTTGCAAAATTAATCTTACTCATCTTACACCCCGTCTTTTGAAATGCGGCACAAACCACCCTTAGTTTCTGGAATTTGACACATAATATCATAACCATAGTTTGTTATGGTATTAGCACTCTCTCCACTAGCAAAAGGCTTGGTTCCTTCAGGGAAATTATGCGTTAAATCCACACCTTGCATTACGCCCGTAAAATGAAAAGGCAAGAAAATCATATCCTTTGCCACACCCGGATTAAGCTTAACCCTAACATAAATTTTAGTTCCCTCAGGTGAATGCAGCCAAATCATATCCCCTGCTTTAATATCTTGTTCTTTTGCTAATTGGGGATTAAGCTCACAAAACATTTCAGGCGTTAAACGCGTCAAATACATAGACGCCCTATTTTCCATACCTGCACCATTTAAATTCACAAGCCTTGCTGTAACTAAATTAAGCGGGAATTCTTGCGAATAATCCTTAGCTTGTTGCACGGAAATAAACTTAGTATCCACGCGGTAAAGGGCTTTTTGGTCTTCAAAACTAGGGTATTTTTGCACCAAATCGTTTCTTGGAGAATGAAGTGGCTCTCTATGAAGTGGAATTTTATCTTTAAAAGTCCAAACAACAGCCCTAGCTTTAGCATTTCCATAAGGAACAATGCCTTTTTGCATACATTTAGTCGCTATGATATTGCTATCATCATAAGACCAGCTCGGACCCATTTTTTCTTTTTCTTCTGCACTTAGGCTAATGCCTAAAACTTTTTCTATATTTTCCTTAGTGATTTGGGGATAACCTGTATCAATAGGCGAATTTAAAGGTGCATTTTTAGCCAATAAACTTTCACCTTCATACTCAAGCCCAAAATTGTTTCTAAAGCCCATACCCCCCTTTGCCACTTCAATATCAGTATTATAAAGCACAGGAGAGCCCGGATGATTTTCACTCCAGCAAGGCCAAGGAAGTCCGTAATACTCGCCCGCAACTTCATCTCTTCCTTCTAGAGTTAGCTCATCAAATTTATCCCAATGCAAAGTGTGTTTTTTAAGTCTCTCAGGACTCCAACCATTAAGCCCTATGCTTCTTACCGCTCTTGCAATTTCTCTTGTCGCATTTTCAGGCCAAA
Organism: Campylobacter parajejuni; assembly: GCF_046764905.1. Classification (NCBI taxonomy): domain Bacteria; kingdom Pseudomonadati; phylum Campylobacterota; class Epsilonproteobacteria; order Campylobacterales; family Campylobacteraceae; genus Campylobacter; species Campylobacter parajejuni. The sequence continues at coordinate 35,002 of NZ_JBKORB010000006.1, read as the reverse complement.
TGATTTCACCCTTTTCATCACGCAAGGTTTTTGTAAAATTCTCATAAAAACCAAGTTTTTTAGCCAATTCAAATAAAATTTCTTGGTCTTCCTTGCTTTCATAAAGTGGCTCTATGACCTTAAATCTCCACTGAGCGCTACGATTTGTCGCTGTTACACTTCCGCTTGTTTCAAACTGCGTTGCTGCGGGTAAGAGATAAATTCCATCTTTTCTTTCTGCAATAATCCCCGCTTCATTGACAAAAGGGTCGATTAAAACAAGAAGTTCTAAAGCCTCTAAACCTTCTTTAACCTTAGCTTGTTGTGCGGTTGAAGTGATACCATTTCCCATAACCATCAAAGCCTTTAAGGGCGTTCCTGCATTGTCTATGGCGTCATTTGCGTCTTTACCATTTAAGGCTGCTGCCCACCATCTAGCAAGAGAAAGTCCGGTTTTGTGCATCCAATCTTTACTTACGAAATTTCCTAAAAGCCACTCATACTCCACTCCCCAAATTTTGGCGTAGTATTTCCAACTTGCTTCATTTAAAGGATAATAACCCGGTAAATTTTCACTCAAACAAGCCATATCAGAAGCACCTTGAACATTATCATGCCCGCGTAAGATATTAACCCCGCCACCAAATTTACCTATATTTCCAAGCACCATTTGCACTATGGGTGCTAAACGGGTATTTGAAGTTCCTACGGTGTGTTGGGTTAAACCCATAGCCCAAATGAGAGTTGTAGGCTTGTTTTTAGCCACTTCCAAAGTAATCTCACGCAATTTTTCCCCACTAATACCCGTAACATTTTCTACTTCTTCAGCCGTCCAATTTGCGGCTTCTTTTCTAATCTCATCTATGCCAAATACCCTTTCATCAAGGTATTTTGTATCTTCTAAACCTTCATCGAAAATGATTTTTAGCATTCCATACATAAAAGCTATGTCGGTTCCGGGTCGTATTCTTGCGTAAATATCGGCTTTTGCCGCACTTTTTGTAAAACGCGGATCAACAACTATAAGTTTAGCTCCCTTTTCTTTAGCCTTTAAAAAATGCCTAAAACCCACAGGGTGATTTACAGCTGGATTGGCTCCAATGATAATAATACATTTACTTCTTTGAATATCTCCAAGATGGTTTGTCATAGCACCATAACCAAATGTATTCGCCACACCGGCGACTGTTGCACTATGTCAAATTCTAGCTTGATGATCTACATTATTCGTTCCAAAAAAGGCGGCGAATTTCCTTATATAATAAGCTTGTTCGTTATTAAGCTTAGCAGAGCCTAAAAACATAACACTTTCAGGATTTTCTTTGCGATAATTAGCTAGTTTTTCGCCAATTTCTTCTAAAGCTTGTTCATAACTTATGCGTTTCCATTCTCCATTTTCTTTTTTCATAGGATATTTTAAACGCACATGAGAACGCACCATATCAATCATATCAGAACCCTTGCAGCAATGCCCACCTGAACTTACAGGATGGTCCTGAGCGATTTCTTGACGCACCCAAACACCCTTTTGCACTTCTGCGATAATTCCACAACCCACAGAACAGGCTGTACAAACGGATTTTACCTTTTTACTGCCTTCATAAGCTTCTTTAAGCTCATCAGCACTCGCTTCTCTTAGGGTTTCACTTCTTGCTAATAGCGGTGTTGCTAGGCTTGAAAGTGCAGCCATTTTAAGAAAAGAACGACGCGTAAGCTTGATATTTTGAGTTACACTTGACATTATTCAGCCTTTATATAATAATTTTCCCAATTAGCACTTCTTTGAAAAAGCACTTCTTTTTTCTTACTTTTACCCTTGACTAAGTCTTTTCTTTCTTCATCTTTAGCTAGAGCTAAAGTCGTGCCGCCTAGCACTCCAGCAGCCCCTAAGGCAAAAGCGGATTTTTTAAGAAATTCCCTGCGATTTTTCATGCATCCTCCTTTGTTTATTTGCTTCTCTTCTTAAAAATTCTGAACGCGATAAATCATTTTGCACTTTTTTAGAATTTATTTTTGTAGGCTTTTCCACTTCAAAACAAAATCTTTCAAACTCTACAAAATTTCCTGCAATACTTGCAACTTCTTTATATAATTTTGCATTTTCATTCAAAAAAATATAGTCTAAAAACTCATCGATACCCTTATTAATCAATTTTTCAAAGAGTTCTTTGGCTAAATCCTTTTCATTTTGTCTTAAAAATTCGCCCATCAACAATAAACAAAATCCCACACTATCTTCACTTTCTTTGAAAAATTTCTCATTGCGTCTTATCTTGCTTTTAGCTAAAATTTGACGCACACAAAGCAAAGGATTGGAATTTTCAAATCCTTCTTCTATGTAAGAAAAGGTCGTTGGAATGCTGTTTTTAAGGCTTAAAAAAAGCAAATCATATTCTTTAAAAAATGCTTGTATGGAATTTTCACTCTCCAAATGTTTTAGCAAGGTATCAAAATTTGATTTTAAATTCTCATCAAATAAACATTCTTGCATTGCCTTTAAATACTCTTGTAATTTTGACAATCTCTCTTTAGAAAATGAAAAAATAAAAAGCTCTCCTAGACATTGATAATAAAGACTTCTAGCCAATCTTAATTTTTCTAAATCCATTAAAGCTCCTGCTCAAAATTTTCAAAAATAGCTTTAATTTTTGCCCGAATGAATATTATGCAAAATGCACCTAATACTCATTTTAAAGCTGATTTTTAAACCGCTTTATCTTAATACTATTTGATTTAAAAATCACTGAATTTAAGCTTTATTTCTCAAAGATACAAAATAAATAAAAAGCTTTTTAAACTATGTAATATTAGGTATTTAAATTGATTTTTCTTTTAAAAAATAAAGAAGTTTGCATAAAAAAATTGCGTTTTATTCTCATTAAAATGAAATTAATATTTTATGCAAATTATAAACAATATTAATTCCTTAAAGCATAATCCTTATAAGAAAATTCCCTTATCATTTGAAGTTCATTTTTAGCATTTAAAAGCATTAAATTAGGCAGTCTTACTCCATTAAAGGTCGTGTTTTTGACTATGGAATAATGAATTTGGTCTAAAAAGATTATTTTATCTCCCCTTTTAAGCTCGTTTTTAAAGGCATATTCACCCATAACATCGCCCGCTAAACAAGTATTTCCAGCTAGTAAATAAGCCCTTTCGCCTTCGTTTAGCTCTGAAATTTTTACCTTTTCTCTTGTGGCTAAAATTCTCGCATTTAAAACCTCGCTCGTATAAGGCATAATGATAGTATCGGGCATATGTGCCTCGCTTGAAGTATCTAAAATAGCAATTTGCTTTTCATTTTGCACTATATCGATGACACTAGCGACTAAAACCCCCGTTTGCCAACCCACAGCCTCGCCCGGTTCTAAATAAACTTGCACACCATATTTATCGCTGAATTTTTGACACAAAGCTATGAGTTTTTGCGTATCATAGCCATCTTTTGTGATATGATGACCCCCACCAAAATTTACCCATTTCATTTGTTTTATCCACTTGCTAAAATTCTTTTCAAAGACTTTTAAAACAGCTTCCAAACTCTCCGCACTCTCTTCACAAAGAGCGTGAAAATGCAGTCCTTCAATGCCCCTTAAATCCGCATTTTCTAAGTCCTTAGCACGAATTCCAAGTCTTGAATATCTACTGCAAGGATTATAAAGCTCTTTTGGCGCTAGAGAAAATTCAAGATTGCAACGCAAAGCTAAAGAAGAATTTGAAGTGCGGTTTTTAAAGCTTTGAAATTGTGCTAAAGAATTAAACACTATATGATGGGATAAACTCGCTATTTCATCTATCTCATCTTCTTTAAAGGCAGGCGAATAGGTATGAATTTCTTTATCCATATATTCTTTAGCAAATTTTGCTTCCCAAAGCCCACTACAAGTGCAACCTTGTAAGTATTCTCCTACGATTTTCATAGCACCTGAAAAAGCAAAGCCCTTGAGTGCTAAAAGCACTTTAGCGCCGCTTTTTTCTCCTACACTGGCTAAAAGCTCGCAATTTTTTCTTAATTTACCTTCTTCCAAAACATAAGCTGGGGTTTGAATTCTTTCATAAAACATTATTTTTCCTTGATAAAATTCTTAAAATCATAACAAAATTAAGTCAAATTTTCAAAACAAATGATTAGCTAAAAATTAAAAAAAAGCCATTACAATAACAAAAATATATTTTTTCGAAGGAAAGCAATGAATAGAAGAAATTTTTTAAAATTTAACGCGTTAAGCCTAGCAAGTATAAGCATAGCTTACGCTAATCCTATGCACGAGATGCACTCTATGCACAAAAACGCTAACACAACACAGCATTTAGACACTTCCTTTATCCATTTTGCTCCAAAAAATTTAAAACTTTTAGACCCCAAAGCTTTTCCTAAAGCACAAAAATTAAAAGCTTTGCCCCTACTTAAAAATGAAAGCAAGCAAGCGGGGATTTTTAAAGCAAAACTAGAAATTAGCGAGAGTAAGATAGAGCTTGTCAAGGGCAAAAAAACAAAATTTTATACCTATAATGGCTTAGTTCCTGCTCCGAAAATAGAAGTTTTTGAAGGCGATAAATTTGAAATTTTAGTTAAAAACAAACTTAAAGAGCCTACCACTATACATTGGCACGGAGTGCTTGTGCCACCTGAGCAAGATGGAAATCCGCACAATCCCATACTAGCAGGAGAAGAAAGGCTGTATCGTTTTGAGATTCCTAAGGATAGTGCAGGAACTTACTGGTATCATCCTCACCCTCACTACACTAGCTCAAAACAAGTGGCTATGGGTTTAGCGGGGGCTTTTGTGATTAAAGCAAAAAAAGATGCTTTAAGCCACTTGAAAGAAAAAGATTTGATGATAAGCGATTTACGCCTTGATGAAAACGCCCAAATTCCAAATAACACTTTAGCCGACTGGCTCAATGGCAGAGAAGGCGAATGGGTGCTGATTAATGGGCAATTTCAACCTAAAATCAAACTCGCCACAAATGAAAGAGTGCGTATTTATAATGCCACAGCGGCTAGGTATTTGAATTTACGCATCAAAGGAGCTAAATTTATACTCGTTGGAACCGAAGGGGGTTTGATAGAAAAACCTGTGCTTAAAGATGAGCTTTTTTTAAGCCCTGCTTCGCGGGTGGAAGTTTTGATTGAAAGTGAAAAAGATGGGGAGTTAAAGTTAGAAAGTGTGTATTATGATAGAGATAAAATGATGGTAAAAGAAGAGCCAAGCACGCTTTTTTTAGCTCATATTGGTCTAAAAAAAGAAAAATTAGAGCTTCCAAAAAGCCTAAAAACTTTCAAAGCCCTAGAAGAACCTAAAGAATTTAAAGAAGTCATTATGAGTGAGAATCATATGCAAATGCACGGCTTAATGCAAAAAAGTGAAGATGAGCTAAAAACAGCCCTTGCTTCTATGTTTTTAATGAATGGCAAAAGCTATGATTTAAACCGCATTGATTTACGCTCTAAAGTCGGGGTGGTTGAAGACTGGATAGTGATAAACAAATCCCATATGGACCATCCTTTTCACATACACGGCACGCAATTTGAGCTTATTTCTTCTAAACTTAATGGCAAACTTACAAGGGCTGAATTTAGAGCCTTAAGAGATACGATAAATGTGCGTCCAAATGAAGAATTAAGACTTAGAATGAAACAAGATTTTAAAGGGCTTAGAATGTATCATTGTCATATTTTAGAACACGAGGATTTGGGAATGATGGGGAATTTGGAAGTAAAGGAGTAATATAGGTCGAGCAGGAGTAGGGAAAATGATTACAAAGCAAAACAGATTACCAAATTTATTGATAGAAATAGTGAAATTTTTAAAACAACAAAATTTACATTTAAGTCAGCAAAGTCGTGATGGACGAATTAATTCCGCTTTTAATGAAGATGAAGTTTTTAATCTTTTAGATTCTAATTTTACGATAAATCGTCCTAATATGCGTGATTGGGTAGATTTTAGTTTTGAAGAAAATAATGTGTTTTATCCTGTTAATATCAAAATTAGCACGACAAAAACGACTGATAATCTCAACTGCAAACTTGGAATTTATTATGCTTTAACAGGTAAAATTCCTCCTTTTGGCAATGGGATAAGCTGGGAAACTTATTTTAAAACCCTAAAAGAAAATCTAACAACAAATGACAGGGATTATTATTTTTTAATCATCAATAAAGATAAACCTAGCGATGTATTTGCCACTTCTCTTAAATGTTTAGAATCTATCTTACCAAATGGTAACAATCTGCCCTTTCAGGCAAAATGGGATAATAATCGTAATATTATACAAAGAGATTTTGCAGAAGTTAAAGAATTTTTATTAGGCACATTTAAACAATCTTTGAAGCTTAGGGCTGATGCGTATTTGTATTTTAGGAAATACTTTTATGAATCTTGATGTTGAAAATTTAGGACAAGTCTTTACCCCACCGCATATAGTAAGCGATATGTTAGCCTTAGTGCAAAATAATGGGCGATTTTTAGAACCAAGCTGTGGCAATGGAGCATTTTTACAAAATCTACCTAGCAATAAAGTAGGGATTGAGCTAGATTCTAGCGTTGCTTGTAAAGAAGCTTTACAAATTGATTTTTTTAGCTATCCTATGAATGAAAAATTTGATACGATTATAGGTAATCCCCCTTATGTGAGATTTGGGGATATTAGAACTTCTACAAAAAAGTTTTTAAAACCTTTTATGTCTATGTTTGATGAAAGAAGTAATTTATATTTATTTTTTATTTATAAGTGTATTTTACATTTAAATGATGGTGGGGAGCTAATTTTCATCACGCCCAGAGATTTTCTAAAAAGCACTGCAAGTGCGAAGCTCAATGAGTTTTTGTTTCGCACAGGGAGTATTACGCATTTTGTGGAGCTAGGAGACAGAAAGATTTTTGCAAACGCTCAGCCAAACTGCATAATATGGCGTTTTGTTAAGGGGGATTTCACGCGTAAAACACAATGCTTAAAAGAATTTTCTTGTATAAATGGACAGATTTTATTTACAAACAAGGCTTATACTATTCCTTTTAATTCATTGTTTTTTGTAAAAGTTGGGGCTGTGAGTGGGGCAGATTCTATCTTTGAGAGTGAAAAATGGGGTAATGTGGAATTTGTCGGTTCACAAACTTGCAAAAGTGGCAAAACAAAAAAAATGATTTATGGAGAATACGGTAAAGATTGTGCATATTTACAAGGCTTTAAAACGCGATTATTGCAGAGAAAAATTAAAAAGTTTAATGAAGAAAATTGGTGGAAATGGGGCAGAGATTATTATAAAAATGATTTGCCACGCATTTATGTTAATACTAAAACACGCAACAAAAAACCATTTTTCTTACATCCTTGCAAGGCTTATGATGGCTCAATTTTAGCCATTTTTCCCAAATTTCAAGTAGATTTTGCAATGCTACAAAATTTATGCGATAAGCTAAATCACACAGATTGGGAAGAGCTTGGATTTGTGTGTGATGGGCGGTTTCTCTTCTCGCAAAGAAGTTTAGAAAATGCGGTGTTAGATTCTAGGTTTATAACAATCTAATACTAAAATTACAAAAAACACATATAACTCTTAAGAGAAAATTTATAAAAAAGTAGAGAATTAATGAGCAAATTATCAATTAGCATAACACGCAAATGCTAGACGAATTTTGTAAATAAATAAAAAAATCGAGCAAAATGCGACAATACCAACAAGCAAATAAATATAACATCATCAAATTTTAAATAACTTTTAGCTATACTAAAGCACTTTAAAATTTGGAGTATATATGGTAAAAATTGAATTTTTAGGACCTATAAATAAGCCTGATTTAGAGCTTGAAGTAAAAAGTTTAAAAGAATTAAAAGAAATTTTACAAAAAGATAAAAGCTTAGAAGAATGGCTAAAACTTTGCGCTGTATCCTTAAATGATGAGCTAATCTTTGATGAAAATACTCGCTTAAAAAAGGGGGACAAAATAAGCCTTTTACCACCGGTTTGTGGAGGCTAAGGGGATTAAATGTTTGAAATTTACACAAATGCCTTAGATGTAAGCGTGATTTATGCTAAGTGGTATGAAGAGCTCAAAAATAAAAATTGCGGAGCATTTTTAAGTTTTTGTGGCATAGTGCGAGAAGAAGAAAGTGATGAAAAAAAGGGCATTGTAGAAGCTCTTAGCTTTGAAATTTATGAGCCGCTTTTAAAGGCGTGGTTTGAAGAATGGCAAGAGAAATATAAAGCTAAGGGCGTGAAATTTTTTTTCGCGCATTCCTTAGGTGAGGTTAAAATTCATCAAAGCTCCTATTTAGCTGGGGTTTTGAGCAAAAATAGAACTCTTGGCTTAAAGCTTTTAAATGATTTTGTAGAGGATTTTAAACACAACGCACCCATTTGGAAATATGATGTGATAAAAGGAGAAAAAATTTATGCCAAAAAACGCTCTTACAAGCTTAAAGGTGCAGGAATTTTAGCTTAAAGGATAAAAAATGCTGATGTCTTATGAAGAAAGTTTAAAAATTTTACATTCTCATATCAAAACTTATGAAAAAATCGAAAAAATAGCCCTGACAGAGTGCTTAGGACGCATTTTAGCCCACGATATTAAAGCACCTCATAATCAGCCTGAATTTCCAAGCTCTGCTATGGATGGTTATGCCTTGAGATTTGAAGACCAAGACAAGCCTTTGAAAATTTTAGGCATAACTCCTGCAGGAAGTATGCCTGAATTTAAGATAAAAGATAATACCTGCGTTAAAACCTTCACAGGTTCGCTTATGAGTGAAGGCAGCGATACCCTAGTGCCTGTGGAAAATGTGCGAGTGGAAAATGATACGCTTTTTATAGAAAAAAAGGTCGCCAAAGGCTTTGCGGTGCGTAAGGTGGGCGAAAACTATAAAAAAGATGAGCTTTTGCTAAAAAAAGGCACGAAGCTAAATTATAGCGAACTTGCTCTTTTAGCCGAGCTTGGATTTTTTCATATTAGTGTGTTTATAAAGCCTATTGTAGGGGTTTTAAGCAGTGGAAGTGAGATAAAAGATTTGGGCGAAAGCTTGGAAAATCCCGCTCAAATTCGCTCTTCAAATCACATCGCTTTAGCGAGTTTGGCTAAGAATTTAGGCTGTGAAACAAGGGTTTTTCCACTTTTAAAAGATGAAGCAGAAGCTACTTTTTTAGCACTCAAAAACGCTTTGCAAAGTTGTGATATTTTGCTGACTACGGGTGGGGTTTCGATGGGGGATTTTGACTTTTTAAAAAAAGCCCTTAAAGAATATGAACTCATCATTGATAAAGCAGATATAAAGCCGGGTCGTCATATTAAAATCGCTAAAGCGGATGAGAAATTTATTTTGGCTTTACCGGGTTTTCCTTACTCGGCTATGGTGATGTTTAATCTTTATGCAAGAGAAATTTTAAACGCTTGGCTACTTCAGCCTAAAGACTATGTTTGCAAAGGTTTTTTGCAAGGAAATTACAAGAAAAAAACGCCTTTTTTGGAATTTGTAGCTTGTAATGTGGAGTTTGAAAATGGACGCATTTTGGTTAATTTAGAGGGCAAAAAAGAAGGCTCAAGTGCAATCATTAACAATCTTAACAACAAAGCCGCATTGATGATAGTGCCTAAAGAATGTGAATTTTTAGAAAATGAAAGCTTAGTTGAGCTTATCTTTATGCCTTAAAAGGCATAAATTTAGGCTGGATTTCGTGATATTCTTTTCCCTTTCTCATCATAAGTGTCTACCCAATATCCATGCTTGATACTTACGCTTGAGCTTGTAAAGCCAAGTAGTTTATCGCCTTTATCAAATCTTAAGGAACATAGTTTTTTATTTCCATCATAAACCTCCACCCAATTTCCTTTTTCTACTGCTAAAGTAATAGCCATTTTTTCTCCTTTAATTTAAAATGTGAAAAAAATGCTATCAAAAAAAAAAAAAATCAAGTCCTTATGAAGAGCCTTAAAATACAAAATAATTGGCTTAAAATTTTAAAAGAACTTACTCCGCACTTATAATACAGCTAATGAGAGATTAAGATTGCTTCAGGGTTAAACCTTCGCAATAACGGTTGAATAAATTTACAATGAAAAATAAAAATTTAAACAAAAAATATATATTTATTTAATTTTTATAGTATAATTTAAACACAAAAGTTAAAATTCTAAGGAAAAGACAATGTCGGTTTTTATGATAGGCTCCACGCTTCTAGCAGTTATCATCACTGCTTATTACATACTCAAAAAATACAATCCCATTTTTACCTTTTTGCTCTCAGGTATGCTTATACTCATCTTTGCCTTTTATTTTACAGGCACACCCATACCTAAGGCTCCTGCAAGAGAAAGCGTGAGTTTTTTAGATGTCTTATTAGATAGCTTTAGCTTCATCACAGCAACTTTTAAATCCCAACTCGCTGGCGTTGGGCTTATCATTATGAGTGTGGCAGGTTTTGCAGCCTATATGAAGCATATCAACGCCTCGGCTAAATTAGCCTATCTGGCTAACAAACCCTTAGGCAAAATCAAAAACAAATATCTCATACTAAGCGGAACCTTCATCGTGGGTATGGCTCTTAAAATCGTTATTTCAAGCTATACAGGGCTTTTACTTTTGCTTTTAGCTTGTATTTATCCTGTGCTAATCGCCCTTAAAATCCGCCCCATAACAGCCGTTTGTGTGCTTTCTCTCATCGCTCTTGATTATGGTCCAAAGGATGGAAATTCCATCAATATGGCAGATATGGTAGGAGAAAAGGATAATGTTGTAGGCTTGTTTTTACATTATCAAATTTGGGTTGTTTTAGCCTATGTTGCCATCATTGCCATTTTGATACCTTTTTATTTCGCTTGGGTGGATAAAAGAGACAGAGCCAAAGGTGTGCTGTGTGATGAAGTCGATACTCCCGAAATCATCGACCCAAAATGCCCTACTCTTTATATCTTTTTTCCTTGGCTTCCTGTGGTGTTCTTATTTTCAGCGTATTTTTTAGGTGTCAAGCTTGATGTCATCACAGCGAATTTTGTAAGCATAGCCTTAGTATTCATCGTGGAATTTGCAAGGCATAAAGACGCTAAAAAGCTAGGCGAAGATATGGTTGTCATTTTAAAAGCTATGGCAGATATTTTTGTCAGCGTTGTAAGCATTATCATCGCTGCAGGTGTTTTTGCTGAAGGCATTAAGGCTCTTGGGGGAGTAGGAATTCTAGCTAGTGCCGTATCCGCTTTGGGAGCAGAAGGGGAATTTGCTGCTGTGGCGGTTTTTGTAAGCATTTTTGTTTTAAGCTTTTTGGTTTATGGTTTTACGGTGATTATGGGAAGTGGTATCGCAGCCTTTAATGCCTTTGGGAAATTAGCCCCTGATATTGCCACAAAGCTAGGCGTTGCTCCTATCACTCTTGTGTTGCCTATTGAAATCGCTTCGTGCTTGGGTCGTGCTGCCTCGCCTATTGCAGGGGGCATACTTGCCCTAGCGGGTTTTGCTAAAGTAGCTCCTATGGAAATCATCAAACGCACCACCCCGCTCCTACTCATCGCTATGCTTGTGAATATAGCTGTTTCTTTCTATTTGGCACAAAATAATCCTTTGCCTAGTGAGCAAAATTCCACAAAAATAGAACTAAAGGGATAGAGTTCTATCCCTTGTTTTTGACAAACAAAAGATTTAAATTCCTCCTAGCCTTATGAAGAAAAATTTCCCAAATTTTTTTGTATTCTTTTTGCCAAGTGGGCTTTAAGACTAGCTTATCACAGCTACTTCCATAACTCCCGCCGCTAAATCTATAAGCTACGATTTTACTTATCAAAACCAAGCTAGGAATTTGTAAAATATCACAAATATGCACATTGCCCGTATCCACAGAGATGAGAAAATCTAATTTTTTAGAAATACTTAGCAAAGAAGCTATGCTTGTGTTATTCACAAAAACTTTCAAATTAGCATTTTCTTCGATTTTGTATTGGATGGGATTTTTTTCAAAATTAAGAAGCAAAAATAAAAAATTAGGATATTGCAAAGCCAATCTTCTTCCAAGATTTATCCAATCTTTGATGAAAAAATTATATCCCCCGCCTTCGCTACAATTTGAAAAGGCATTAATCCCTATGATTTTTTCATATTTAGTGTCAATTTTACTAAAAAACTCATCGCTTAACTTAGTATCATAAGGCAGTAAATTTTTCACCCGGGAAAAATCAATTTTTTTTAAATTCTTATCAAAATGTTTAGTATCTATGGCTCTTACTAGTCTTAAAACAATCTCACTCATATGTTTTTTAGCTCTAAAAAATGGGAAAGGTGTGCTTAGTTTTTTAGAACTTATGCTGATAAAATGGGCATGGACTATACATTTTGGAAGATTTAAGCGTTTTAATTTTTTAAAATACTCACCCTGTCTTTGGGTGCTGATAAAAATTTGGGGATTTTCACTTTGAATTTTTTCAAAAAAATCATTTTGATAAATTATGATTTTATCGATAAAGGCGATTTTTTCTAAGAAAGCAGGCTCTATACCCCCCCCCCCCCTAGTTAAAAAGCTTAATTTATACTCTGGATAAAGCTCTTTGATGGCATACAAAGCCTTAAAACACACAAAGGCATCTCCAAAACCATCTGCATGAAAAACAATATTTTCCATCTTTGTCCTTTTTTAATTAATTCTTAAAAAATATTATTATGATTGTCTAAAATTGCCAGATATAATTCTAAAATATTTTTATTTTTGCGATAAACTAAAAGCAAATCGGGTTTTACATGGCATTCTCTAAAACCTATGTAATTCCCTTTTAATGCGTGGTCTTTGTATTTTGCTTCTAAAATTTCATCGTTAGATAATTTTTCAACCACTTCATCAATCAATATTCTATCTTTTGTATTTGCTTTTTTATATTTTTGCTTATATTTTTTAGATAGTATAATTTTATAAGGCACTCATAGCCTTTTTATATTCTTCAAAATTGGCATAAGTTTCTACATTCCCATTTTTATAATCTTCAATCGCTTCATCTAGTTCAATTCTTCTTTGTCCTTGTTTTTTTGCTTTTTTGGTATCAAAAGAGTTTTTTAGTTTTTCATTTAAAAATTTAAAAAGTTCATTGTTTTCTTTTAGTTGTGAATTGAGTTTTTCTGCTCTTTTTTCCACTAAAGAAAGTGCATAAATTAATTGTTTAGGTGTAGCATTTTCGTATTTAGAATAATCAAACATTTTTTACTCCTTTTTTATGATTATAACTTTTTATTTTAAAATTCTAAAAGCATTTTTTATCAAGCTTATTTAAATTTCACTCTTCCTTGCGAATTAAGGCTCTTTTAAATTTTGATTTACCTTCCATATGAGCTTCATATTGCTTTGTTGAAGCGATTTCATAGCCGCATTCTAAAATTCCATTTAAAATTTGCCTTGTAGATACGGCAAAAGGCTTATCATAATCATTAGGAATATAGTTATTATCGACTAAAAGTGTGCCGCTATCATCGTATTGTTTATACGCATTAGGGATTTCATCTAGGGGCATGAATTTAAGTCTTTTAATAGCGGGGCGGTCTTTTATAGGAAAATTAGTGAAAAAATGCCCAGCAGCCCTTATAGGAATGCGTTTAGGATTTAAATACCAATCCACACTATTATAACCCGCCCAAACCTTTTTTTGCATAAAATAAGGGATAAAAGCTGTGCTTATGGGAATGGTAACATTAGAAATGATGATAAATTTTTTCTTGCTTTTCATAAGTAATTGCCAATATTCTATTGCTTTTGAAAAGGGAGGATTGGTGCAAACTATATCAGCTTCTTCGTTTAAAATTTTCACAGAAAGTTCTGAATCAAAGCTTCCTGTATAGCCTTTTGGCATATTTGTCATTTCGGTGGCTCCTTCTTTGGTAAAGACATAGCCCCTTGTTCCCGTTCTGGCATTAAACAAATCCACAGGTCCCGCGTAATGGGTGCAAATAAGTTTTTTAATCTTAAGTCTAAAAAAATGCTTTAAAAAATACAAAGCAAAAGCCGAAGTATCCGTATAATCCCTTTCTTGCCCTACCGCATCATCACAGTTACAAAAGATGACTTTGTTTTGCCAAATTTTAGGAGCATACATAGAAAGTTCAGCTTCTACATCTTCTATACGAGTGTAAAATTCATCATCTTTTATCCTTTTGGCTCTATTTAAAATTTCAATTCTTTGTTTAACGCCCCTTTCTTCCATAGTAGGCTGGGTTTTAAGCCTTGAAATTCTAGGCTCCTTAGGCTCTTTTAGCACAACTTTTTTTAGAAAATAAACACTCGTTTTTATAAAATCGACATACATATCAAAACAGCTTGGATTATAAAGATAAATTTCTCTTTTTTGAAGCTCTCTTAAATAAGAAAATTTCTTTTTCAAATCCTGCTCTAAGGCTTTCATATCACTTACCTGGGCAGCAAAAAGATAAGCATAAGAATTCTCAGCCGAAATTCCCGTGGTCGCATTGTATTCTTTTAAGCGGCGTTTTAAATCATTGGTGATGCCGATTTTACACCAGCTTTTTTCTTTTTTGGATTGAACTATGTAGATAAATTGCATATTTTCTTCCTTTTCACTCTAAAACCACACCCTCGTTAATGCAAATTTCGCCTATGATAAAGGCATCTGAATTTTCTAAAACCTTACTTACCTTAGATGGATTTACAGCCATTACTAAGCCTACTCCCATATTAAAACTTCTATACATTTGGCTTTCTTCAACCCTTTGTCCTATGAGATAAAAAATTTCAGGGGTTTTAAGATGATGTTTTCTTATCACCGCTCCTAGCCCACGCGGTAAAACACGCGGTAAATTTTCTACCAAACCCCCGCCTGTAATATGTGCTAAAGCATTAATATAAGGCTTTAAAGCAAGAAAATCACGCACATAAATTCTTGTAGGCTCTAATAAAATATCGATTAAATTTTTACCCTCTATCCTATCATCTAATTTTAATTTTAAGCTTTCAAAAAGCACTTTTCTGGCTAAAGAATAGCCATTTGAATGAAGCCCTGAGCTAGGAAGTGCTAATAAAATATCGCCATTTTTAACAAATTTACTTCTATCAAGCTCATGCTCTTCAGCCATGCCCACAGCAAAACCCGCTAAGTCAAAATCATCTTTGGCATACATTCCGGGCATTTCAGCCGTTTCTCCGCCAATTAACGCACAATTTGCCATCTTACATCCCTTGACAATGCCTGCTACAACAGCCTTTGCCACTTCTACTTCAAGCTTAGCCGTAGCATAATAATCCAAAAAAAATAAAGGTGTAGCAAAATTACAAATCAAATCATTCACACACATAGCCACTAAATCCTGTCCTATGCTGTCATATTTTTTCGCATCGATTGCCAAGCGAAGCTTCGTTCCTACTCCATCTGTGGCACCTAAAATCACAGGCTTTTTAAAACCACTTGGCATTCTAAAAGCACCCGCAAAAGAACCAATCCCCCCTATAACGCTATCATTAAAAGTTTCTTTAACCAAAGGTTTTATAGCCTCTACAAAGGCATTTCCATTATCTATGCTTACACCCGCATCCTCGTATGAAATTTTCATTTATTTTCCTTTAAGAACTAAAAAGGTATTTTAACGAAAAAAGTTTTAATAAGGCATAAGATGAAAAATGCTTTTTTTGTAACCGCCTGTATTGCTTGTGGCAAAAGCACCTTTATAAAAATAGCCAATTCTTTGGGTTTTAAAAGTGTGAGTGCGGATAAAATCGCTCATGAAATTTTAGATGAAAATGCTTTAGAACTTGTGCAAATTTTCTCTCAATTTGGCTTAAAAAATTTACTTACAAAAGAAAATAAAATCGATAGAAAAGTTCTTGGAGAGCTTATTTTTAACAACAAAGAGGCTAAAAAAATCTTAGAAAATTTTACCCATCCTAAAATTCGAGCTAAAATTTTAGAACAAATGCAAATTTTAGATAAAGAAAATAAAGCTTTTTTTGTGGAAATTCCTCTTTTTTTTGAAAGCGGTGCTTATGAAAATTTAGGCAAAGTCATAGTAATTTATACACCTAAAGAATTAAGCATTCAAAGAATAATGCAAAGAGATAAACTAAACTTTAAGGAAGCTTTAATGAGATTAGAAGCTCAAATGGATATAGAAAAAAAAGTGAAAAAAGCGGATTTTGTCATTAAAAATACGCTCTCTTATGAGAGTTTTAGGCAAGAGTGTGTTAAACTCATACAAAATATATCTAAGGCAAAAATGTGAAATTTTATAAATATTGTGCAAGTGGGAATGATTTTATCCTAACAAATGCTAAGGAAAAACAAGATAGAAGCACCTTAGCTAAAGAACTTTGCAACCGTTATGAAGGTATAGGAGCGGATGGCTTTATCGTGATATTACCCCACGAAAAATACGACTTTGAATGGGAATTTTACAATAACGATGGCTCAAGAGCTGCAATGTGCGGTAATGGTGCTAGGGCTGCTGTGCATTTTGCTCATCATATTAATAAACTTCCTTCTAAACTTAGCTTTTTAAGCGGTGCAGGGGTAATAAAAGCAAGCGTTAATCAAAACCTAGTTCAAGTATCCTTAGGAAAAGTCAAAAGTGTGCAAAAGGCTTTTGAAGAATTAGGAAAAACTTGGCAACTTTGCGATACGGGGGTGCCTCATTTGGTGCATTTTTGTGAAAATTTAGATGAATTTGATACAATGCTTTGCCAAAAAATGAGACAAAAATACAATGCAAATGTCAATTTTGTAAAGATTATAAATGAAAATCATTTAAAAGTTCGCACTTATGAACGCGGGGTTGAAGATGAAACTTTAGCTTGTGGCACGGGTATGGGGGCTTGTTTTTATCTAGCATTTTTAAATAAAAAAGCACAAAAGGAGCTTACAATCACACCCAAAAGTGGCGAAGAGCTTGGTTTTAAATTTGAAAATGAAGAAATATTTTTTCAAGGAAAGGTAAAGTATTGTTTTGAAGCGAATTATAATTTTTCTTAGTCTTTTTTTAAGTCCATTTTTTGCTGATGATAATCTAAAAGACGGCTTTGGCAAGGACTATTATGAGCTTGATATAGAACAAAAAAGGCAAGTTTTTTTTACAAAAATGAATGAAATGTTTAATCAAAGCTTTAAAAAAATTGAACAAGAAAGGGCTTTTATCGAAGCCTTTTTCAAAGATAGCTACAAAACAGGCTTTAGAACTTCAAATCAAGCTAATCTTGAAAAACTTATCGCACTCAAAAACAAGTATCGCATTGAAAATCTTTATGATTTTGCTGAATACAAAAAACGCATTCAAAGTATTCCAAAATCTATGGGTATAGCCCAAGCTCTGGTTGAAAGTGCCACAGGAACAAGTCGTTTTGCAAGAGAGGCGAATAATCTTTTTGGGGAATGGACTTGGGGCGAAAAGGGCTTAATCCCTGATTTGAGACATCCAAATAAAAAGCATAAGATTAAAATTTTTGATAGTTTGCAAGATAGTGTTGATTCTTATGTCTTAAATCTCAACCGCCATTTTGCTTATGAAAATTTTCGTAACGAAAGAGCTAAATTGAAAAGCGAAGGTAAGCAAATAACGGGGCTAGAAGCCGCTAAGAGTTTGCACGCTTATTCGGAGCTTAAAGGAGATTACACCGAGCTTATCGCTAAAATCATCACCCAATACGCACTTGAAAAATACGATTTTAAAAACTAAGAGCAAAATTTCCAAAGGGCAGAATTTCAAACTTCACCCCTTCTTCAAAAAAACTATACTCACTTGAAAGAGTGATAAAAATCACATGAAAAATACCTAGCTCCAAAGCTTTAGGAAGAATTTTTTTAGCACGCAATTTTATCAAGTCAATATCCAAAGTAGGGCTTGAAATATAAGCAATCTTAGAACTCTGGCTATAAAAATGAAAATATTTGTTATAGAAAAAAACTTGTTTAAATTTAAAAAGCTCACTTAAAATCAAATTTTCAAACAAATGGGGAAAATCTTTAGCCACACAAAGATTATTTCTCAAGCCAAAATCCCTAAAATAAATCTTTTGCACCCTTTTTTCATCGTGGGATAAAATATGTATAATATAAGTATTTTCTAGTTTTTTTATGGAGTGATAAACGCTGTCTTTGGAAGTTTTTAATCTTTTTTTAAGTTCTAAAAAGATTTTAGAAATGCTTATTTGTTGTCCTAAATTTAGGGCTAAATACCTTAGAATTTCTAATTCTAAGGGGGTGAAATTCTCTCTTAAAAGTGCGTTTTTCTCTCCAAATTGACTACGCCCACTTTGCAAAAAAAGTCCAAGCAAATGATTTATAGGCAAATTTTTTCTACTTATACTGATAAATTCTTCAAAATCAAAATAATCAAGCTCAAGCTCTTTAAAACCTTCTAGGACTAAAGCTCTTTTATCTGTGCTTAAAATGACGGGGATTTTAATTTTTTCTAAATTGGGGATAAAATCGAGATTATAAAGACAGAGAATTTTAATTTGTCCCTTTTCATTCAAAAAATCAGGAAGTCTTTCTAAACTTTGTTTTTCAAAGCGTGTATCATACAAATCTAAAAACAAAATTTCATCCGCTTTAAACTGAGATAAAAAATTAAAAATAAGTGTTTTTTTACCACAAAATCTTGGACCTTTTAAAATGATATTTGGCTTTGAAATTTGAATTTTTCTTTCATAACCCGCTTCAAATTTGGGATGATTTTCGTAAAAAAAATTAAGAATTTTCATTTCTATCCTTTAAAGATATTATAACTAATCTTTTTTACTTAAAATTTTAATGCTCTGAAATAAAAATTTTCCACATAAACTAGGATGATGGAGTTTTGTTTTAAGATTAAGAAAAATATTTGTGCCTGATTTTTGATGTAATTTTTGGACAAAATGAAAATAAATCCACTTGAAACTTGACAAATTGCTACTATCTAAAGTATGAATATGAAAGGCTTTATGACTTTGAAGATGTTTTAAATAGGCAATGCCGGGTGCTTGAAAAGTATATATCTTTTCTACTCTTGTGGGATGATTATCTGCAAAAAGCTGGATTAAATATCCGCCCAAAGAATGTCCTACCATACTAAGCTTTTCTATGCCAAAGCGTTGCTTAATCTCTCGGTAAAAACAAAGCAGGGAAAAATATTGTGCTTTTGGAATTTGCTTATTTAAAATCAAAAAATCACTCCATAAATCTTTAAAATCAAAATACCAAATTCTAAAATCACTTCCAGCTACTGCTAAAATATATTCTTTACTTTTTTTATCTAAAAACAAACTTGCTTTAAAGCCTGTTTTAGAAGCAATCTCGCTCTTATGTGCTACCAAAGCATATCTTTTGACAAAATAAAATGCGGTAAAAGGCTGGAATTTGCCTATTTTTATACATTCTTTTGAAAAAATATTAGCACTCAAAGCCCTAAAAAGTCTTTTATTTGAAATAAAATCAAATTCCCCAACTTTCAAATTAACATAAGCAGCATTTGAAAGCAAGGCATAATCACATAGTTTTTGTAAGTATTTTAAATTTTCAAGCAACTTTTGTTTAAGTTCAAAATAAAATGATGTTTGGATGTTCTTTTGAGAAAGTTCTATAAAATCGGCAAGTTCATAAAGGGGCAAAAAGCCCCTTAAATTACATTTTGCAAGCACCTTGTAAAGTAGCTCCTATCATCCAAAGGTTTTTCTCATATTTTGCGATATTTTCTTGAGCAAAAGCCGCTGTTGTGGTATCGCTTTCCTTTTCAGCTACTTCATTTAGCTTTTTAAATTCCATCAAAAGATATTCATAATCTTTTTTGATAAATTCTATTACCTCAAGCGGTGTGAAGCAGTCTTTATCTACCTTTGGACTCTTTGCATTTTCCATCAAGGTTTTTTGACAGATAATCGCCTTTTCGCCAAGTTGCAAAGCCCTTTCAGCACAATTATCAAAAAGTTCTGCCATTTCTTCATAAGCTTTTTCTGTGTATTCGTGTATAGAAAAGAACTGCAAACCCTTTACATTCCAGTGATAATTGTGGAATTTAACCCATAAATGATGAGCGTCTGCTTGTATTTGTAGTAATTGTTTTGTAACTGACATAATTGACTCCTTTTTTAATTTTTAAAATTATAGCATAAAATTCTTAAATAAGAATAATTATTAACTAAAAATTTATATCATAATTTTAATTTAAAATCATTATACCCTTTTTTAATAAATTTCTATTAAGGATTGAGTATGTTTTTTAAGATTAATTTTCCTACTTCCACACCGGGTTGATCATAGGTATTAATCCCTAGCATAACACCGCAAGTTGAAGTAAAAAGTTCATAATAATACATCAAATATCCCGTATGCCAAGCATCAAGTCTTTCAAGCTCTATCACATCAACGCTTAAATTTTCAGCGATTAAAGCGTACATAGTTGCATCACACTGTGCGTTTAAAAGTTCGTGGAGATTGACTTTATTACTTAAAGAATCTAAAAATTTAAAATGAATATCAGGGATAATAGGTGCTTTTTGACTATCTTTTATTTTTAAAAAAGTTATTGTTTTGTTTTTAGGTCCTTCCATAATAAGCTGTAAAAAACTATGCTGGTCCCTTGCACCTATAAGGGCAATTGGCGTTAAACCTATGCGTTTATAGCCCTGTTTTTTACCCAAACTTTCAGCAATAAGTTGTATATACCATTCATTAAAACCTTTAAAAGCATCACTATAAGAAAAAAGCACGTTGATATTCGCATTTTTATGTGTGCAGTAGTGATAAGCTTTTTGTAGAATTTCATCTTTTTTGTGAATAAAAAAGTCTTCAAAGCAAGCTTTGGCTCCTTCTAAAAGAGCTTTAGCATTATAGCCACAAAAACAAAGTGGCACTATACCCACGGCTGAAAGTATGCTAAAACGACCCCCTACATTTGCAGGGATAAAAAAGCATTTAATGCCTAAATTTTTACCTTCTTGATGAAGTTTTGAATCCTTATCAGTAATGAAAACAAAGTATTTTTTTAGCTCTTGCATATCAAGTTTAAAATGCTCAATAAGAAGTTTAAAAAGCGATACTACTTCTATGGTACTACCTGTTTTACTCACAATCAAAAACAAGCTTTCTTCAAGCTTGATTTTTTCTAAAGTCTTGTTAAAAGAATGTGAGCTTGTGTTATCAAGTATAAAAAGTTCTCTTTGATTATTTTTTTCATCAAAAAGCATATCACGTAAGGCTTTTACACCGCAACTTGAACCACCCATTCCTACTAAAACGATATTTTTTACACACTCTTTATCTTGAATAAATTTCAAACTTTCATCAATCAAAGCCAAACTTGTATCGATAAGATGATAATACCCTACATCTCCGCTTTTTACTTCATCATTAATACGATTTGCGTAAGAACTTATGGTATGAAACTCACTTTTTTTAAAAAAAAGAGTGTTATTTAACATTTACTTTTCTCATAAAAATAATTTGTCGCTTCCACAAAACCCTCCACACTTCCGCAATCAAAGCGTTTTCCTTGAAATTTATAAGCTAAAACCATACCATTGGTTGCTTGAGTTAAAAGTGCGTCTGTGAGTTGAATTTCTCCATTTTTTCCTGCTTGAGTGTTCTCTAAAATTCCAAAAATATCAGGAGTTAAAATATACCTTCCTATGATAGCTAGGTTGCTTGGAGCTTCTTCGGGGCTTGGTTTTTCTATCATAGAGCTTACCATAATGAGCCTATCTTCTACAAAATTCCCACAAATCACCCCATAGTTTGAAACTTGCTCTTTAGGCACTTCCATTACAGCTACAATAGTGCAGCGATATTTTTCATAAATTTTTACCATTTGTGCCATCACATTTAAGCCTTCTTCATTGACACACAAATCATCAGCCAAAATTACCCCAAAAGCCTCATCACCCACCAAAGACTTACCTTTTAAAACCGCATCGCCTAAGCCTTTCATCTCATTTTGTCTTGTGAAAGTAAAGGTGCAACGGTGGATTAAAGAACGGATTTCGCTAAGCAAATATTCCTTTTTTGTGCCTGAAATTTGATGCTCAAGCTCATAAGAAATATCAAAATAATCCTCCAAAGCTCTCTTCCCACGCCCTGTTACAAAACCCATATTTTCCATACCTGCTTCTAAAGCTTCATCAACGCCATAGTGGATTAAAGGTTTGGTTAAAATAGGTAGCATTTCCTTAGGCAAGGTTTTTGTAGCAGGTAAAAATCGCGTCCCATAACCTGCTGCAGGGAAAATACAAGTTTGAAGCATAAAATTTCCTTAAACAATAATTTGAGAAATTATACTTCAACTTGACAAACCATTATTCAAAAATAGTTTTAAATTTTAAACCCAATCTAAATAAATATTTTTAATTTCATATTTTGCAATTTTTTCTTTAAGTTTATTTATTTTTTCTTTAGGATTTTCAAAAAATCTCTCATGGGTTTCTACCATAATCAATTCAATATCTCTATACAAGTTTTGTTCTATCAAAGAATCAAGAAGCTCAAATTCCGCCCCTTCAATATCAAGCTTAACAAAATTAATTTTGCCGTGCTTTTGAAGTAATTTTCTAACAAATTCACAAAAATCAATGCTTTGCACCTCATAAGCTCTTTCTTGTTCGCCCTTATGAATGGAAATTATGCTATTGCCATTACTGATTAAATCCGCATCCATATTATAAAAAATACTTTTTTCATTTTTATTAGAAAGAGCTTGTTGGTATAAAATAAATCTTGTCTCATCTTTATATTGATTTTTCAAAAAAGCCGCTAGATAAATATTTGGTTCAAAGGCATAACAAAGCCCTCCACAAGCTAAAGCCACATCACTAAAGACCCCAGCATGAGTGCCACCATCTATGAAAACTAGCTTCTCATTATTTTGAGTCCTTAAATAAAAATCATAAAAAATATGATGGTATTTTGGGGCTATACCCGCTCTATCTAAAAGATGCTTGAAGTAACCAATCCCCCCCCCCATTACCTTTTTGGAGTGGATTAAGAAAAGAAAGTTTATAGTTCAAATAGCTTCGTTTATTGGTATATCTTAATACTTTTATCTTACCAAAATAAAGCTCTCTTGAGCCATCTGGGTGTTTTATTTTTTTAAACATCTTTTTATCCTTTAAATTAATTTAAGAAATTTATTCTAATCAATTTAACTTAATCCTTTTCAAACAAAGCTTTCAAACCCTAATTTCAAACTTCAAAGCTCATTCTTAGCCAGTTTAACAATCTTTTCCACCACAGCAGAATCTTCAAGCGTTGAGATGTCTTGTTTAAGCTCTTCTCCCCTTGCTATGCTCCTTAAAATTCTTCTCATTATCTTACCGCTTCTAGTCTTTGGCAGACCCGGGGTATAAAGAATTTTCTCAATCTTTGCTATGGGTCCAATCTCCGCTCTTAAAATATCATTTAACTCCTTTAAAGTCTCCACAGCCCCGCCTAAATCACAACTTGAAGCAGAATTTAAAACCACAAAGGCAAACAAACTTTCCCCCTTAATCGCATCCAGCACACTCACCACAGCCGATTCTGCTACGCTTGGGTGTTTAGCGATAGCACTTTCAATTTCAGCTGTCCCTATACGGTGTCCTGCGACATTGACCACATCATCAGTGCGTCCTGTGATGGTAATATAACCCTTCTCATCATAAAAGGCTCCATCCCCGCTAAAATACACTGCCTTGCCTTCTTTTTTAGCCTGAGAAAAATAGCTTTGCTTATAGCGTTCCTCATCGCCCCAAATTCCACGAATCATCGAAGGCCAAGGCTTAGTGATACAAAGCAATCCATCTTCGCCCACGCCTTTTTTATTGCCTTCTTCATCAATAATCTCAGCAAAAATTCCGGGCAAAGGCAAGGTAGCACAACCGGGCTTTAAAGCAGTAGCCCCCGGTAAAGGGCTAATCATATGCCCACCCGTTTCAGTTTGCCACCAAGTATCGACTATGGGACAATTTGACCCCCCTACTCTCCCATAAAACCAAGTCCAAGCACTAGGATTTATCGGCTCTCCCACCGTGCCTAAAATTTCTAAAGTGCTTAAATCATACTCGCTAGGTGCATCGGGTGCGTCAGCGTGAAGCATTCTTATAGCCGTAGGAGATGTGTAGAATTTACTCACTTGATATTCTTCTATCATTCTCCACCAACGCCCCGAATTTGGATAAGTAGGAGTTCCTTCGTGCATTATAGTCGTAGCCCCGCAAGCTAAGGGACCATAAACCACATAAGTATGCCCCGTAATCCAACCCACATCCGCACTGCACCAATAATTATCATAATCTTTTATATCAAAAACCCACTCCATAGTCATTTGCGCCCACAAAATATAACCCGCACTTGCGTGCATTACACCCTTTGGCTTACCCGTAGAGCCTGAAGTATAAAGCAAAAATAGCAAGTCTTCACTATCCATAATCTCAGGCTCACACTTATAAGACTCATTTTTCACAAGTTCATTATAAACATAATCCCTTCCTTTGACATAGTTTATAGGCTCGTTATTGCGTATGACTACAAGCACTTTTTCTACACTCTTACAACCCTCGCTTAAAGCCTCATCCACAGCGGGTTTTAGCATATAAGCTTTGCCACGGCGAAAAGCACCATCTGCGGTTACAACAAGCTTTGCTCTAGCATCTACAATCCTATCCCTTAAAGCTTCAGGTGAAAAGCCCCCAAATACCACGCTATGAATAGCCCCTATCCTAGCACAAGCTAACATCACTATGGCAGTTTGAGGTATCATAGGCATATAAATGACTACCCTATCGCCCTTTTTCACTCCAAATTTTTTAAGCAAATTAGCCGTTTTGCAAGTTTCGTGCAATAATCTTCTATAAGTATAAACCTCATAATCGCCCATTTCGCCTTCAAAAACCAAAGCCGCTTTATTGCGTTTTGTTTTCATATGCCTATCAAGACATTGATAGCTCACGTTTAAAGTTCCCCCTTCAAACCACTTATAAAAAGGGGCTTTGTCTTCATTTAAAACCCTAGAAAAAGGCGAAAACCAAGCTATTTTTTCAAGGGCTTGTCTTTTCCAAAAATCTTCAAAATTCTCCCTAGCTTCATCGCATAAATCATAATACTCGCACAAATTTTTTATGCGTGCCTTACGAGAAAATTCCTTACTCGGCTTAAAAAGTTCTGGGCTATTTTGATGTGGCATAAAAACTCCTTTTTGCTTATTTTTAACATTATATAAGAGTTTATTTGCATTAAACACAAATTTAAAAAATAATTAATATAAATTTGACAAAATGGGAAAATTCGTAATATTTGATTAACTTTTTACAAGTTTTGTTAATTTAAGAAACATATAGCCTCTTCGCAAAAATAAAGACTAAGCTCTTGATATAATTTCAAATCCGCCTTAATAAAATCTTGCTTTGTTAGGGCAAATTCCAAAATCTTATCCGCACAATTTACTCTTACAAAAACATCATTTTTCCTAGTTCTAAGTGCGATGATAAGGCACTTATTTAAGATAAATAGCTCTTTATTTTTTGGCTCATTTAGACTAAAAAAAGAAATTTTATAAGGATTAATGGCGATTTTACTGGGAATTTTTTTTAAAATTTTGTATTTTTCACACAGACTAAAATCTATAAAATGACTAAAGCTTACACCCTTATTTTCCAAATCAAAAACATTAGTATTTTCAAATTCTAAGATTTCTCCGCTATGCAAGTATAGTTTTTTCTGAGCCAAAGAATCCAAAAAATGCTTATCGTGGCTTGCGATTAAAAAGCCTATGCCAAAGTTCTTATTCATTTGAAGAAT
This sequence comes from Campylobacter parajejuni, assembly GCF_046764905.1. Lineage (NCBI taxonomy): Bacteria > Pseudomonadati > Campylobacterota > Epsilonproteobacteria > Campylobacterales > Campylobacteraceae > Campylobacter > Campylobacter parajejuni. The sequence continues at coordinate 9,314 of NZ_JBKORB010000006.1, read as the reverse complement.
GGCTTTTTTAAACAAAATCGTTGTATTTTTATCCAAAAAAGCACTAGGCTCATCAAGCAAATAATACCTAGCTCTCACGCTCAAAGCTATGGCAAAGGCTATTTTTTGACTTTGCCCTGATGAAAGCTCACTGGGATATTTATCCAAAAATTTCTCATCTAATTCCAACCAAGCAAGGCTTTCTCTTATGCGTTCGTTCGCTTCTTTTTTTACCCCATAAGCTTTTAGGGTAAATAAAAAATTCGCCCTTACGCTACGATTTAGCAAAATAGGCTCTGGAAAAAGCAAATAAATTTCACGCTTTTCTTTGCTAGTGAGTTTAAATTTTCCAAAATAAGAAATATGGCTTGAAAAATCCCCTTCTAAGAATTTAAGTATCCTTAAAAAAGTCGATTTACCACTCCCATTAGCCCCCATTAAAATGCTAATTTTACTCGTATCAAGCTTTAAATTTTTAATATTTAAAAGCTCTTTGTTAGGGTAAGCAAATGAAAGATTAAAAAGCTCTATCATTAAGCTAAGTTCTTTTGAGTTTATGAGTGATGAAATTTAAACAAAAAGCAATGAGAATTAAAACCAAAGCCAAAGCTATTCCACTAGAAAATTCGCCCTTATTGGTTTCAAGTGAGATGGCTGTGGTTATGGTTCTTGTGTCGTATTTTATATTCCCTCCTACTATCATAGCCACTCCCACTTCAGCCACAATGCGTCCATAAGCTAAAGCCACAACGCTCACTAAGGCAAAACGCAACTCATAAATCATACTCCAAACAAGGCTTAAAGCACTCAAATGAAAGGATTTAATGAGTAAAAAATGCTTTTTATTCATATTTTCAATTAAATTCGAAAACAAGGCAATCACAATGGGCAAAGCCAAAACAAACTGCCCCAAAATCAAAGCTTTGATGGTAAAAAGCAAACCAAGCTCCCCTAAGGGACCACGACTTGAAATCAAAGCATAAAGTATAAGCCCCACAGCAACCGTTGGAAAAGAAAGACTAGTATCTACGATGAGTTTGAAAAAGCGTTTGAGCTTAAAGTCAAAAAAACCTAAGGCAAAACCCAAAGGAAAGCCCACAATCAAAGCCAAAATTATAGAAATGCTTGAGCTTAAAAGCGTTGTTTTTATCGCTGAAATAACACTTTCATCTGCATTAAAAAGTAAAAATAAAGCCTGTTTAAAACCCTCTAAAATATAATCCAAAAAATATCCTTATTCCAAAAACGAATAATTTTAGCATAATTGTGCTAAAATATTTTTTTATGTAAATTTCTAAGGAGAAAAAATGAAAAAAATCATTTCTTTAGCTCTTGCCTTAGCCCTAAGTGCTTTTGCAGCAGAGCTTAAAATGGCAACTACAACAAGCACTGATAATACAGGGCTTTTAGACGCTTTAAAACCCCTTTATGAAAAACAAAGCGGTAACACGCTTAAATGGGTTGCGGTAGGAACGGGCGCGGCTTTAAAGATGGGTGAAGATTGCAATGCGGATGTGCTTTTTGTGCATTCTCCAAAAGCAGAGAAGGAATTTGTAACTAAGGGTTTTGGCGTGGATAGAACCCCTGTGATGTATAATGATTTTATCATCATAGCGGATAAGTCAATAGCTTCTAAATTTAAGGGTAAAAATTTAAAAGAAAGCCTAGAGCTTATAAAAAACGAAAAGCTAACCTTTATCTCAAGGGGCGATAAATCAGGCACGGATAATAAAGAAAAAAGCCTTTGGAAAAGCATAGGCGGCGTAGATGAAAAAGAAAGCTGGTATCAACAAAGCGGACAGGGTATGTTAGCTAGCATTAAAATAGCAGAAGAAAAAAAGGGCGTCATACTCACAGATAGAGGCACTTATATCAAATACGAAGCGAATGAAAAAGGCAATCCTAATCTAGTCATCGTTAATGAAGGCGATGATAGTCTTAAAAATTTCTATTCCATAATCGCTACAAATCCTAAGCATTGCAAAAATACAAATTACACTGAGGCAAGTGAGTTTATAAAGTGGCTAACAAGCGATGAGACCTTAAAATTCATCAGTGATTTTAAACTTCTTGATAAAGCAATGTTTGTAGTGGATGCCAAAACAAGAAAAGATTAAAACTTAGCAGGATTATTCCTGCTTTTTTAAATTCAAACCCAAGTTCTAAATTTGTTACAATTTATAATATTTTTCCTATCTTTTTTCCTATTTTTTTCTTTTTCAAAAACATAAGCTTTTTTTCTAAAAATTAAAAAGATATAATTAAAAGAAAATTACAAGGCGAAATAATGTTTAAAGTGGATTTAAATAGTGATTTAGGGGAGAGTTTTGGAGCCTATAAAATGGGTATGGATGAAGAAATTTTACAATTTGTAAGCTCGGCAAATATTGCTTGTGGCTTTCACGCTGGTGAGCCTTGTGTGATGGATAAAACCTTAAATTTAGCCAAACAAAGGGGTGTTCGCATAGGAGCACATCCATCTTATCCTGACCTTTTAGGCTTTGGAAGGCGTGATATGCAAATTTCTTTAGATGAAGCTAAAAATTATGCCCTTTATCAGCTTGGGGCTTTATTTGGCTTTGCTAAGGCAAAAGCGATGAAAATACAGCATTTTAAAGCTCACGGCGCACTTTATAATAGGGCGGCTGTGGATGAAAATTTAGCCCTAGCTCTTTGTGAAGCGGTAGCTAGTTTTGATGAAAATATTATTTTTATGGGACTTAGTCAATCAGCTATGGATGAAGCGGCTAAGAAAAAGGGCTTAAGATACGCTTGTGAAGTCTTTGCTGATAGGGCTTATAATGATGATGGCACCTTGGTTTCAAGGAAATTAGCAGGGGCTGTGATAGAAGATGAGAATTTGGCTCTAAAAAGAGTGATAAAAATGATAAAAGAAAACAAAGTTACCAGCATAAATGGCAAAGAAATAAGTATAAAAGCCCATAGCATTTGCGTTCATGGGGACAATGTCAAGGCTTTAGAATTTGTGAAAAAAATCAAAGAAAATTTAGAAAAAGAGCAAATTCAAATTTGTGCTTTAGAAAATTTCGTATAGGTTTTAATGATGTTTAGTGTGCATTTTAGCGGAAGCAAAGCCCTGCTTTTGCGTTTTAAACAAGAAATTTCTCCTAAGATAAATGCCTGTGTTTTAAGCACAGAAAAAAGAATTCAAAAGGCTATCAAAGAGGGTGAAATTTACGGCATTGATGAGCTTGTGAGTGCTTATGCGAGTTTGCTAATTTATTTTAATCCTTGTGTGATTTGCTTAACTTCCTTGCTTGATTTTTTAGAAAAAATCAAAAATGACACTGAACTTAGTGAGCAAAATTCAAATCTTTGCATAGAAATTCCACTTTGTTATGATGAAGAATTTGCTTTGGATTTGGAATTTGTATGCAAGCACAATCAAATCTCAAAAGAAGAGCTTATCAAGCTTCACACCGAGCCTTATTATCTTGTTTTTATGTTGGGTTTTATGGCAGGTTTTGCTTATCTTGGTGGCTTAGATAAACGACTTTTTACCCCACGACTTGCAAATCCTAGAAGCAAAATAGAAGCAGGAAGCGTGGGCATTGCCGATAAACAAACGGGGGTTTATCCCATATCAAGCCCGGGTGGATGGCAAATCATCGCTAGAACGCCTCTAAATTTTTTCAATAAAGAAGATGAAAAAAGTCCCACTCTTTTAAAGGCTGGAATGTTTTTGAAATTTAAAGCCATCTCAAAGGATGAATTTTTTCTAATCAAAGAACAAGTTGCCAAAAAGCTCTATCAAAAGGAAAGTTATGAGTATAAAAATCATTGAAGCATCGATAAATTCAAGTTTGCAAGATTTGGGTAGAAAAAAATTTGCCAAGCTTGGCATAGCAAGAAGCGGAGCTATGGATGAAAATGCTTTAAGAATGGCTAATATTTTGCTTGGAAACAAGCAAGATGAAGCGGGGCTTGAGCTTTGTTTAAAGGGTGGAAAATACGAGTTTTTGGCTGAGAATTATTTTGTTTTAAGCGGGGCGGATTTTGGGGCAAAACTAAATAAAACACAACTTAAAACTTGCAAGGTTTATAAGGCAAATAAGGGCGATATTTTAGAGCTAAATCTTGCAAAAATCGGCTTTCGTGGGTATTTATGCCTAGCAGGGGGCTTTGATGTGAAAACTTTTTTAAATTCCAAATCAAGCGATGCTAAAATGGGCGTTGGAGCCTTTGATGGAAGGGCTTTGCAAAAAAATGATATTTTAAACATCAAGGATAAATTTATCCCCTTTAATCTCCCATCAAGAGAGTGCGAAAATCCCCTTTTTAAAAACCCTAAAGAGCCTATTATACGGGTAATTTTAGGGACCAATGAAGACGCTTTTACGCAAAAGGGCTTAGAAACTTTTTTAAATACCCCTTATAAAATAGGCTCAAAAAGCGATAGAATGGCAATTTATGCAGAAGCTGATACACTCATAGAGCATAAAGACTCAGCCGATATTATTTCAGACCCTGCGGTTTTTGGAAGTGTGCAAGTGCCAAAAAGTGGCATTCCTATCATCTTAATGGCGGCAAGGCAAAGCACGGGAGGCTACACAAAAATCGCCACGGTGATAGGAAACGACCTACCCTTGCTCGCACAGGCTAAATTAGGCTCTAGTTTTCGCTTTAAAAGTATCACAATGCAAGAAGCTTTAGAGCTTTATAAACAAAGAGAAGCCGAATTTAAGGCTATGGATAAAAAAATCAATTTGGATTTTGAAAATTTAATTTAAAACTTTTAATTTTCTAAAAAATCAACTTTGCTTAAACCCATTTAAAACTCGCACAGGTATTTTACTCCCCTAGCCCCATTTTTAAGCTCGTTTAAAGCCTTTGGAAGCTCATTGAAATCAAATTTTTCAAAACGGGGCAATAAAATTTTATTTTCAAGGGCTAAATCATAAAGCCTTAAAGCATTTTGTCTTAATCTTTGAAAATCCTTTTGTGTGCCTTTTTCATAAATGGCTCCTAGTGCCACTTCGTGCAAACTAACACAAGTGCTAAAAGGCTTGGTGTGATTTTGCTCTATCCTGCCTAAAATAGCCACCATATGCGAATTATAGGCTAATTTATCAAGCAAATTTTGCGCTCTTGCTGCCGTATCAAAAATAGCAAAAAGCTCATCAATATCAAAATATTGCTCAAAACATTCCTTAACGCCCCATTCTTTCAAAGTCTTATGATGAGAAGGATGGCAAAGTGCATAAACTTCACAGCCTTCAAGCAAACAAAGAGAAATCAAAATTTTAGCCACCATACCCCCGCCACTGACTAAAACCCTACGCCCACAAAGATTTGGTAATTTATCAAGACTCATTAAAGCCGTCCATCCTGCACAAGGCAAGGCAGCAGCTAAAGCATTGCTTAACTCATCTTTTAAAGGCACTAAAGCCTTGCGTTTGACTATGCTAAATTCCGCAAAACTCCCATCATCGCCCAAATAACTATGATAAGCAAAGCGTTTTCCGAGCTCACCCCCAGCTACGCAAACTCCCATACCATCGACCCCTGCGATTTTGCCTTCCTTGATAACCTTAAAATCCACTGGATTTAGACTAAAAGCGTGATTTTGTATCAGCACTTCATCACTTTTAAGCTCTCTTAAGCTTCTTATAACAGGCTTTAAAACGCCTTTTTCAAAGGCAAAGGCTTTAAATTCTTTCATTGTTTAGCTCCAAAAAGTTCTTTTAAATGTTTTTCGTAATTTTGCAAATAACTTGGCACTTGAGGATTTTTCATCACATCATTGCAAATAAAGGTCTTTAAAGCACTCATAGCCAAAAACTCGTGAGCCTTATGCAAGTGCAAATACACCCCATCAACACCGACACCGCCAAAGAATTCATTCTTATCCGTAAAGGCTTCAAGCGGGGCATTCCAAGTGAGAGAAAACATATATTTTTTACCCTGAAGTAAGCCCCCTGTGCCGTAATTTTTAGTAGGGTTTTGCTTAGTTCTGCCATCATTTTTACAAAATACCCCAGCACCAAGGCTAAAAACTTCATCAATGTATTTTTTCACTATCCAAGGCTCACCCATCCACCAGCCGGGCATTTGATAAATAAGAGCGTCAGCTTTGAGAATTTTTTCCACTTCCAAAGAAGACTCATAACCCTTATCGATAAGGGTTTGTTCTGTATGAAAACCCAGCTCATTTAAAACCTGCACGGCTTTTTGGTGTAAAAGCTCACTTAATTTACCTTTAGAATGCCCAAATTCCTTAGCACCATTGATTAATAAAATATTTTTCATTTTTCTTCTCCATAAAGTTTTATTTTTTGTCCTTCTTCATCACAAGGCGTGATTTTAAAAATCACAGGTCTTATCCCGTCATTGCAAGAATTTATAGCCACAGCTGGCGTTTTTATCCAGTCCTTATAATAAAAAATTTCATCCTTTTTCATATGGGCTAGGGCAAAGACATATTGATAAATCGCCTTCCAAGCCTCATCGCAAAAATTATCAGGCTTATTAAAACCTTCGCTGTAAAAAACTTCGCCAACTTTATGAGCTGGGCAAGGACCTAAAACACCATATTCTCTAGCCAAATTCTCATCAAAATGTGTTTTTAAAACTTCTATTTTAATGCGTTTCATATCAAGAACCTTTTATACTGCTCACCCTTTTGCAAAAGCTCATTTTGACTAAGCTCATGGGCATTAAAAACGGCAAAATAGCCCCCATACTTCGCCCCTACGAATTTACTCATAGCCTTAAAAGGCGTGATGATTTCATCCACACTAAAGCCCACTTTACCCTCTTTTTCAAAGCTTTGCTCCTCATCGCCAAAACTAAGACAAAAGCCAAATTCCTTGCCTTTTAAAGCCCGTGCTTTTTCGCCATAAGCAAAGCCGTAGCTAAATACTTCATCGAAATATTTTTTCAGCAAAGGCGGGGTGGCATACCAAAAAACAGGGAATTGAAAAATGATTTTTTCGTGATTTAGCAAAAGCTCTTGCTCGGCTTTGACATCGATTTTTTCATTAGGGTATTTAGCATAAAGCTCACTTAGATTTAAATTTTGACATTCTAAAGCCGCATTTTTAAGGGCTTTATTGACCTTAGAATTTGCCATATTAGGATGGCTAAGTAAAATTAAAGTTTGCATTTTTACTCCTTTTTATGAATTTATGATAAAATAATAACCAAACCTAATAAAATTTACAATACGCAAAATAAAGAAAGATACTATATAAAAGGAGTGTATAAAATGGATAAAAACACTGAAAAATGTAGCTTTAAAGAATGTGGGTTTCACTATACTTTAGCTCTTATTAGCGGTAAGTATAAGATGAGTATTTTATATATATTATTCCGCTATGAATTGGTGCGTTATAATGAATTAAAACGCTTATTAGAAGGTATTTCCTTTAAAACCTTAACCAATGCTTTAAGAGAGCTTGAAAGCGATAAGCTTATCTTGCGTAAAGAATACCCTCAAATCCCGCCCAAGGTCGAATACAAGCTTTCTAAAAAGGGTCAAACACTTATCCCTGTGCTTGAAGCGATGTGTAAATGGGGCGAGAAAAATAAAAAAGAGTTTTGAATTTTATCAAGGGGATTTGCCTAAAAATTGGCTTAGTTTTTTAGTTATTTTTAAAAAGGGCAATAAGAATAGATTTTAAATTTATTCCCTTAAAAGAACTCCAAAATTACTATAAATTCAAACCTTATGCGTCATTGTAAGAAGGCATAGCGTTTAAAGCAATTTTTGATTTTCTAGCTTAGACGCTTGCAAGTTGGCTTTTGTGATGGTAAAATTAAGCCGTTTTGCTCTTTGGTAAGGATAACTACACTAGCTCCGTCATTGCGAGACTTCAAAGAAGGCGAAGCAATCTAAGAAAATTTAAAAAAGCTTCTTTTAGACCATTTGCTTAAAATTTTAATAAAGATTGCTTCGGCGATAAATCGCCTCGCAATGACGAAAATTTATAGCCACTAGGAATGGTTTTAAACTCCCTTCTTACAGAAAAAATATTCTAAAACATTGCAGGGCTTTGAGAAAGCAATAATTTGGGTTTCGTAGCCAAGAAGCTCATTTTTATTAAAAAACACTTAAAAATTAATATAAATTTAACAAAAAATCAAAAAAAAAAAAAACGATTTTTAAGAAATAATTAACAAATTTGCTTGTAGAATTTACGATTTTATGTTCAATTATTTTTGAAATATATTTTCAATTAAAAGGAAAAACTATGACAAAATCAAAGAATGCGAGCGTATCTTCCAAGCTCACCTTTCTTATAGGCGGGTTAATCGTCGTAATTTTATGTATAGTAGGCACTATCAGCTATACAGGGTCTCAAAGCAATAGCTTCGAACTTTTAAAAGACTCTCAGTATAGATTGATGGACGACACCGTTAAAGTCTTTAACTCTCAAGTTACTTTCAAAAGAGCTTCTATGGAAGTTTTAGCTAAAGAACTTGGAAATTTACAAAGCTCAAATGAAAAAGAAATTTACCAAATGATAAATATGATAAAAAATGCCGCGGATTTATCAGAAGTTTTTTTCTTTTCAGAAAGAGATAATAGAACCTATCTTTCTAGTGGAAGTTCTTTAAGCATTTCTCAACTTGATGTAAGAACAAGAGATTGGTATCAAAAAACTATCAATGCTAAGCAATTAGTTGTTTCAGACCCTTATAAGACAGCAACCACAGGTAAGCTCGTTATCACCTACACGGTGCCTGTGTATCAAAATGGTGTTCTTGTGGGTATAGTAGGCGGGGATTTGGACTTGGTAAGCTTAACAAAAAAAGTTTTAGTGCTTGAGCATTCTGAAGATACCATTTTACAAGTTTTAAATCCTGAAGGAAATGTTGTTCTACACGAAGATGAGAGCAAAATTCTTAGCAAAACAACCCTAAGCCAAAACATCAATGACGCTGTTTCCAAAGACCCTTCACTTATCGACCCAAATAAGTCGAATTTTTTATTTTATGTTGAAGGAAATACGGGAGAAACGGAAGCGGTAATGTGTGAAAGTGCTTTAAATCCTTATTTTAGGGTTTGTGCTATCATCAACGAAAGCTCTTATAGTGCTGCAAGCAACGAAATTTTAATCCAACAAATTTTAATAGGCGTCATTGCCATAGTCATAGCTCTTATTCTCATTCGAATTCTCATCAAACGAAGTCTCTCCCCACTCTCTTCCATTCAATCAGGACTAAATTCCTTCTTTGATTTCATCAATCATAAAACAAAAAACATAGCTACTATTGATGTAAAAACTAATGATGAATTTGGTCAAATATCAAATGCCATCAATGAAAACATTCTAGCTACTAAAAAAGGTTTAGAACAAGATAATCAAGCA